>NZ_JBBAYJ010000069.1 GCF_037153975.1 Aquipuribacter sp. SD81 | reverse complement strand
CCGGCGCCCGTCAGCGGTGACGCCGGTGGCGATGACGACGGCTTGCGACACGACCCTGCTGTTCACGCGGGCCTTGCAGTACGTCGCGTCGAGGAACACATAGGGATACTCGCGCTCGTCCAGGGGCCGGGACCGCCAGGCCGTGACGTCGACGTCCAGCTGCGCGCAGATCCGGGAGACCTCGCTCTTGCTGATTCCGGTGCCGCCCATCGCGACCACGAGGTCGTCGACCCGGCGGGTGCTGACGCCCTCGACGTAGGCCTGCATCACCACCGCATGCAGGGCGACGTCGATGCGCCGGCGCGGCGCGAGCAGCGCCGGGAAGAACGAGCCGGTGCGGGTCTTGGGGATTCGCACCGTCACGTCCCCCGGCCGTCGTCGTCACCAGCTTGTCTCGGTGCCCGTTGCGCTGGGTGTTGCGGGTATCGCTGCGCTGGTGCCGCTCGGCGCCGATGTGGGCGGTCGCCTCCGCCTCCACGAGCGCCTGCAGCATCGACTCCAGCGCGGAGCGCATGAGCTGAGCGCCGTCGCCGGCCTTCAGTGCCTCGACGAGCTCGAGCAGGGCAGACTGGTCCAGGGCCATC
>NZ_JBBAYJ010000068.1 GCF_037153975.1 Aquipuribacter sp. SD81 | reverse complement strand
CATGCAGCGTCTGCCGCGACACCCGCCACTGCACCGCCACCTCCGTGACGGTCCGCCCCTCCGGGGGAGTCCCCTGACGTGGTGTAGGTCGTCGGCCACCACGTCGTGTCGTTGACGGACGCGAGAGGGCCATCGCGTGAGGCTCTGTGAGTAACCCGCCAAGGAAACTCACGGAAGGACACCACGCGATGGCCCTGGACCAGTCTGCCCTGCTCGAGCTCGTCGAGGCACTGAAGGCCGGCGACGGCGCGCAGCTCATGCGCTCCGCGCTGGAGTCGATGCTGCAAGCCCTCGTCGAGGCGGAAGCAACCGCCCACATCGGCGCCGAGCGGCACCAGCGCAGCGACACCCGCAACACCCAGCGCAACGGGCACCGAGACAAGCTGGTGACGACCACCGCTGGAGACGTGACGGTGCGGATCCCGAAGACCCGTACCGGCTCGTTCTTCCCCGCCCTGCTCGCCCCGCGGCGGCGGATCGACGTCGCCCTGCACGCGGTGGTGATGCAGGCCTACGTCGAAGGCGTGTCCACTCGCCGGGTCGACGACCTCGTGGTCGCGATGGGCGGCACCGGGATCAGCAAGAGCGAGGTCTCCCGCATCTGCGCGCAGCTGGACGGCGACGTCACGGCCTGGCGGTCCCGGCCCCTCGACGAGCACGAGTACCCGTACGTGTTCCTCGACGCGACGTACTGCAAGGCCCGCGTCAACAGCAGGGTCGTGTCGCAAGCCGTCGTCATCGCCACCGGCGTCACCGCTGACGGGCGCCGG
>NZ_JBBAYJ010000067.1 GCF_037153975.1 Aquipuribacter sp. SD81 | reverse complement strand
AACAGCAGGGTCGTGTCGCAAGCCGTCGTCATCGCCACCGGCGTCACCGCTGACGGGCGCCGGGAGGTCCTGGGCTGCGACGTCGGCGACAGCGAGACCGAGACCTTCTGGGCCGACTTTCTGCGCGGCCTGCGCGACCGCGGCCTCACTGGCGTCCAGCTCGTCGTGTCCGACTCGCACCGCGGGCTCACCAACGCCGTCGGCGCCGTCCTGCAGGGCGCGTCCTGGCAACGGTGCCGCGTCCACTTCATGCGCAACGCCCTGGCCCGGGTCAGCAAGGGCCACGCGGAGATGGTCGCCGCCACGATCCGCACGATCTTCGCCCAGCCCACGCCCGACACCGTCCGCGCGCACGTCGACGTCGTCGCCGACATGCTCGCCGCCCAGTTCCCCGCCGTCGCCGAGCTGCTGCTGGACGCCAAGGCCGACCTGACCGCCTTCGCGGACTTCCCCCACGCGCACTGGCGGAAGATCTGGTCCACCAACCCGCTGGAGCGACTGAACAAGGAGGTCAAGCGCCGCACCGACGTCGTCGGCATCTTCCCCAACACCGACGCCCTGCTCCGGCTGTCGGCCTGCGTCCTCATCGAGGCCCACGACGAGTGGCAGGACAGCGACCGCCGCTACCTCTCCGAAGCCTCCATGGCCCTGCTCAAGCCACCCGCACCGACCCCGCTGCAGCCTCGAACACTGACCACCGGACGACCCCTCGACCCCGCAGCACCCGCCGCGGCACCATCAGCCTGATCGCAGAGCAGCACGCGACGACCTACACCACGCCACGGGGCTCAATC
>NZ_JBBAYJ010000066.1 GCF_037153975.1 Aquipuribacter sp. SD81 | reverse complement strand
CGGAGGGGCGGACCGTCACGGAGGTGGCGGTGCAGTGGCGGGTGTCGCGGCAGACGCTGCATGCGTGGTTGTCGCGGTATGAGCAGGGCGGTCTGGACGCGTTGGCGGACCGGTCCAGGCGGCCGGTGGGGTGCCCGCACCAGATGCCGGGGCGGGTGGAGGTGGTGGTGCTGGAACTGCGGCGTCAGCACGCCTACTGGGGGCCGCGGCGGATCCGGTCGGAGCTGTTGCGCCGACAGGAGACGCTGGGCCTCGGTGACCTGGATGTGGGGGACCTGCCCAGTGAGTCGGGGGTGTACCGGGCGTTGCTGCGGGCCGGGCTCATCACCCCGGACTCCCGGCGTCGGCGGCGGGAGTCGTGGAAGCGGTGGGAGCGGGGCTCGGCGAACGAGCTGTGGCAGTTCGACGTGGTGGGCGGGTTCCTGCTCGCGGACGGGTCGACGGCGAAGGCGTTGACCGGGGTGGATGACCACTCGAGGTTCTGCGTGTCGGCGCGGTTGATGCCCCGGGAGCGGACCCAGCTGGTGTGCGAGGGGTTCCGGGTCGCCCTCGAGCGGTACGGGGTGCCGCAGCAGGTGCTGACCGACAACGGGAAGGTCTTCACCGGGAAGTACGCGCACCCGCCGGTGGAGGTGCTGTGGGACCGGATCTGCCGGGAGCACGGCATCGAGCACCTGCTGACCAAGCCGCGGTCACCGACCACGACGGGCAAGATCGAGCGGTTCCACCGGACGCTGCGGACGGAGTTCGACACCGCGCGGACGTTCCCGAGCCTGGCTGCGGCGCAGGCGGAGCTCGACGAGTGGGTGAGGTACTACAACCACGACCGGCCGCACCAGTCGCTGGAGGACGAGGTGCCCGCCGCCCGCTTCGCCGGGCGCAGCGG
>NZ_JBBAYJ010000065.1 GCF_037153975.1 Aquipuribacter sp. SD81 | reverse complement strand
CTCCGACTTGTCGCCGCGGGCGGGACGGCAGGCGCCGCCGGCGCGACGGGCGTGGCAGGCGTCGGGGCCTGCGCAGCCGGGGCCGGGGTCGGAACCGTGGCGCGCGGCGCCGCGGTAGGCGGGACGAGCCCGGTCGCCGGCGCCCCGGAGCCGACCGTCGCCGGCGGCCCGGCGGGACCCGCGGCGGGCGGCGCCGAGGGGGTCGAGGCGGTCGGCGCGGCGGGGGACGGCGCAGTGGGTCGTGCCGCTGCCGGGGGCACGAGGGACACGGGCGTCCCGGCGGTGGCGGCGGGCTCGCGGTCACCCTCGCGGGAGCCGTCCTCGTCGCGGCCCGGCGCCGGCTCGACCGCGGGGGCCGCGGGCGGCTCGGTCGGGGCCGGGGCACCGGCGACGACCTCGCGGCGGGCACGGAACGCGCCGAACAGGCCTGCGCGTCGGGCGGGGGTGGTCGGGCCGCTCGGCGCGGCGCCCGTGGCACCGGAGGCGGGTCCGCCGTCGGTCGTGGCCGTGACGGGGCCCTCGGCGTCCGGCTCCTCCGACGTCGGCTCCTCGCGCGAGGGCTCGGGACGACGCGGCAGGGAGACGCCGGCGGGGGCGCGGGTGGGCAGCGCCGAGGTGTCGGGCTCCGGCGACGCGGCTGTCGGGCCGGGCTCCTCGGCGTCGGGGCCGGCGGCCTCGACGGGTGCGCTGGGCGCCACGGACGGGACGAGCAGGGGTGTCGACGCGACGGGGGCCGGCGTGACGGGGACGGGCTCGGTCGTCGGGCCGGTCGCGGGCGCCGCGGGAGCTGCCACGGGCGGGAGGACCCCGGGCACGTCCGGCGCCACGTCGGGCGTCGCGACGGGCGGCGCCAGCGCGGCGGACGCGAGGGGAGACACGGGCGCGGGCGGCACGACCGGGGTGGCCGGGGCGGCCGGGGTGCCGGGGGCCGCGGCAGGGGCGAGCGAGGCGCTCGGCGCCACGGGCGAGGCG
>NZ_JBBAYJ010000064.1 GCF_037153975.1 Aquipuribacter sp. SD81 | reverse complement strand
GGGGGCGGTGGTGGTTGTACTGCTCGACGAAGGTGTCGATGAGGCCTTGCAGCTGCTGGACGGTGGCGGGCTGGACCGGTTGGGCGCGTAGGTAGCGCTTGAGGGTCTGCTGGAAGCGTTCGACCTTGCCGCAGGTGGTGGGGTGGTTCGGGCGGGAGTTCTTCTGGGTCACGCCGAGACGTCGCAGCTGGGTCTCGAGCTGGTTGCGGCCGCCCTTGCCACCGGACAGGCGGGTGGTGAAGACCATTCCGTTGTCGGTGAGGGTGCTGGTGGGGACGCCGTGCGTGCTGCAGGCGGCGAGGAAGGTGTCGGCGACGATCCGGCCGGTGACCGGGGTGTGCGTGGTGACCGAGATTGCGTAGCGGGTGCAGTCATCCAGCCAGGTGAGGATCTCCACGTCGCCGCCGCTGTAGGGCTTCGTCTCGGATGGGGTGAGGCGGTAGTGGGTGTAGTCGGCCTGCCAGCACTCGTTCGGCTGGTCGGCGGCGAAGCGGATGTAGGAGGAGCGGGGTCGCTTGCGCGGCTGAGGAGTGATGAGGCCGCGGGCGGTCAGGTGCCGGGCGATGGTGGCGCGGGACACGGCGTGCCCGTGGTGCTGCTGCAGGTGCCAGGCGATGGTGGCGGGGCCGGCGTCCAGGCCGGTGTCGGTGAGCTCCTTGCGCAGGCGCACGATCAGGTCGACGACGTCGGCGGGGGTGGCGTTGGCGATGGTGCGGGGGCGCCGGGAGCGGGCGGTGAAGGCGGCGTCGCCTTCGCGGCGGTGACGGGCGAGCAGCTCGTAGACCCAGGAGCGGGAGACGCCGTAGGTGGCGCTGATCTCGGCGACGCTGCGCTTCTCGACGGTGGCGGCGGTGAGGACCAGGCGGGCCTTGGACACACCTTCGACGCTGTCGCCGGCATCGGGCTGTCAGGGCGCGACGCGCTCAGCGGTCCGTGATGTCGTGAGACAGCAGTCCGGGATCACCTGAGACATCCGTCCGGGATGTCCTGAGCCCACACACC
>NZ_JBBAYJ010000063.1 GCF_037153975.1 Aquipuribacter sp. SD81 | reverse complement strand
CCGGCCTGCCCGCCGCACGCGCGGGGCTGCTCGGCACGCCCGGCACGCCCGGCACGACCGGTGCGCCCCCGCGCCGTTCCGCGCTCGTCGCCGCGGCCGCCGCCGCGGGCGTCGCCCGGCGGCCGGGCACGGGCCCCGGCCTGCTCCGCCGTCCCCAGCTGCTCGCGATCGGCTCGTCGACGGGCGGGCCGGAGGCGCTGTCCCGCGTCATCGGCGCCATGCCCGCCTCCCTGCCCGTCCCCGTCGTCGTCGTCCAGCACATGCCGGCGGAGTTCACCCAGCTGCTCGCCGACCGGCTCGACCGCACGTGCGCCGTCATCGTCCACCACGCGGAGGACGGCGAGCCGCTGCGGCCCGGCACCGTCCTCGTCGCGCCCGGCGGGCGCCACCTCGAGGTCGTGCGCGACGGCACCGTGCTGCGCGCCCGGCTCAGCGACGCCCCGCCGGAGAACTTCTGCCGCCCCGCCGTCGACGTGCTCTTCCGATCCCTCGCCCGTTCCGTCGGCGGGCAGTGCCTCGCCGTCGTCCTCACCGGCATGGGCGCCGACGGGACGGCCGGCGCCGTCGACCTCGCCGTGACCGGCGCCCCGCTGTGGGCGCAGGACGAGGCCTCCAGCGTCGTGTGGGGCATGCCCGGCAGCCTCGTCGGCGCCGGCCTCGCCGACGAGGTCCTGCCGCTGGACCGCATCGGCCCGGCCCTCGTCGACGCCGTGCTCAGCCGTCCCGGTCCGCTCGCCCCGCTGCCGCGTGCGGCCGTCTCCCCGGCGGTGACCCGTGGCTGAGGGCCGGCCCTCGCCGATGACCCCCGCCGACGCGGCCTGGGTGCGCGACCTCGTGCGCCGGCGCTCCGCGATCGTCCTCGACGAGACCAAGCAGTACCTCATCGACACCCGCCTCGCCCCCATCGTGCGCTCCGAGGGCCTGCAGCACGTCGGCGAGCTCGTCGCCCGCGCCCGGGCCGGCGACCGCCGCGTCACGGGGCTCGTCGTCGACGCCATGACGACGAACGAGACGTCGTGGTTCCGCGACAACGGCCCCTTCGAGGTGCTCCGCACCGCGCTGCTGCCGCACCTCGTGCGGGCGCGCGCGGGCGAGCGCCGGCTGCGGATCTGGTCCGCCGCGTGCTCGTCGGGGCAGGAGGCGTACTCCGTCGCGATGCTGTGCACGGAGGTCGTCCCGCAGGACTGGACCGTCGAGATCGTCGGCACCGACCTGTCGCCCGCCATGGTCGCGCGCGCCCAGGAGGGTCGGTTCTCCCAGCTGGAGGTCAACCGCGGCCTGCCCGCGAGCCACCTCGTGCGCTGGTTCACCCGCGACGGCGCGCACTGGCGCGTCTCGCCGCAGCTGCAGCGCATGACCCGCTTCCGCGAGGGCAACCTTGCCGAGCCCTTCACCGACCTCGGCCGCTTCGACGTCGTCCTGCTCCGCAACGTGCTCATCTACTTCGACGCGGCGACCAAGACGGACATCCTCCGTCGCGTCCGCGGCGTCACCCGCCCCGACGGCGTCCTCGTGCTCGGGGCCGCGGAGTCCGCGCTCGGGCTCGACGTCGGCTGGAACCGGGAGACGGTCGGGACCACGTCGGTGCTCCGGCTCGACGGCGCGCCCCCGCTCGCGGCGACCGGTGCGGCCGCGTCCCGACCCGGGACCGTCCCGCCGCTGCCGCGCGCCCCCGGGCGCGTCGCACCGGCGGCCTGGTCGGCGCCGGCCCCCGGCTCGCCCGCCG
>NZ_JBBAYJ010000062.1 GCF_037153975.1 Aquipuribacter sp. SD81 | reverse complement strand
CTAGGCGCGTGGCGTTCGGTCGTCGCCGACCAGAGCCCGAGCAGCCCAGGTGGGACGACCCGCCCAGCCCGCCCAGCCCGTCCAGCCCGGCCCGGAGGTCGCGATGGCAGTCCCTCCCGCCGCGAGCGGCGCCGAGCACGTGCCCGTCCTGCTCGAGCGCTGCACGGAGCTGCTCGCCCCGGTGCTGCAGCGCCCCGGCGCCGTGGCGGTCGACGGCACGCTCGGCCTCGGCGGGCACACCGCCGCCCTGCTCGCGGCGGCGCCGCAGGCCCGGGTCGTCGGCGTCGACCGCGACCCGGTGGCCCTGGCGGAGGCGCAGCGCCGTCTCGCCGCGGCCGGTCTCGCCGACCGGCTCGTCGCGGTCGGTGCCGTCCACGACGAGGTCGACCGCGTCTGCGAGGCGGCCGGCGTCGACGAGGTCGACGCGGTGCTGCTCGACCTCGGTGTCTCCTCGATGCAGCTCGACCTCGACGAGCGCGGCTTCTCCTACGCCCGCGACACGCCGCTCGACATGCGGATGGGCTCGACCGGCCCGACCGCCGCCGACGTCCTCAACACGTACGCCGAGCGCGACCTCGCGCGCCTGCTGCGCACGCACGCCGACGTCAAGGCCGCCGACCGGGTGGCCCGGGCCGTCGTCCGGGCGCGCGAGGACGCGCCGTTCACCACGAGCGCCCGCCTCGTCGAGATCGTCTACGCGGCGACGCCCGCCGCGGTCCGGCGGACGGGCGGGCACCCCGCCAAGCGCGTCTTCCAGGCGCTGCGCATCGAGGTCAACGACGAGCTCGCCGGGCTCGCGCGGGCGCTGCCCGCGTGGCTGGACCGGCTCCGTCCCGGCGGGCGCATCGTCGTCCTGTCGTACCACTCGGGGGAGGACCGGGTGGTCAAGCGCGCCTTCGCGGCCGCCACCACCGTCGAGGTGCCCCCCGGGCTCCCCGTCGAGCCGCCGCCCGCGCCGTACGCGCTCGTGGTCCGCAGTTCAGAGCAGGCCGACGCCGAGGAGGTCGCCCGCAACCCGCGCGCGGCGTCCGTCCGGCTGCGTGCCGTGGAGAGGAGGGCGTCGTGAGCGCTCAGGCAGCACCGGCACGTCCCGTCGGCCGGCCGGTCGGTCCCGTCCCGCGGACGGTCGCCCGCCCCGCCACCCGTCCCGCGGACCGTCCGGGCGGACGGGCCGCGCCGCGCCCGCGTGCCCGCGGCCCCCAGCCGCAGGCCACTCCGTCGCTGCGGGTGCTCGCGCGCCCGGAGGTGACGCCGCGGCGGGTCGGCTTCGCCCTCACGTGCACCGCCCTGCTCGGCGCCCTCATGGTGGCCCTGCTGCTGCTCAACGTCGCGATCTCCGGCAACGCGTTCACGCTGTCGGAGCTCGGGGCGCAGCGCGGCGTGCTCGCCGACCGCCAGCAGTCCCTCGAGCACGACCTGCAGGTCGCCTCGTCGCCCGGCGGGCTCGCCGACCGGGCCGGTGCCCTCGGGATGGTCCCCGCCCCGGCGCCCGTCGTCCTGCAGCCGGACGGCACCGGCGCGCCCCCGCTCGACGCGGACGGCTGAGCACTAGCGTCCGAGGACCGGCCCGCACGACCCGCGCCACCGACCGGCCGCGGCGACACACCAGGCACACGACCCACGAGAGGCAGGTACCCGGGATGGCCGTACGACCGCCCCGGACCCCCGCTCGTCCCGGACCGCGCCGGCCTGGGGCGCGGCGCCCCGTGGGGCCGACGGCCGACCCCGCCCGCCGCTCGACGACGACGCAGACGGCGCGGACCCGCCGCAGCGCCCCCGAGCGGGCGGACGGGCGCACCTCGGGCGGCTCGACGGCCTCGCGGGCCGCGACGGGCGGCGCCGCCTCGGCCGTCGGGCGCCCACCCCGCC
>NZ_JBBAYJ010000061.1 GCF_037153975.1 Aquipuribacter sp. SD81 | reverse complement strand
CGCGCAGGGCGCGCCCGCCGCGGCCGCCGGGGCGGCCCCCGCGGCCGCGGCTGCCGGCGAGCCGGCGGAGCCCGAGGTACCGGCGTCGTTCTCCGTGCCGGGCCTGGACCAGAAGGTGGGGGCGCTGTCGTACACCGCGCCGAGCCTCGACGGGGACGACGCGGGCGGGGCGCGCACGCAGGGCCGGGCGCCGCGCGGCGGGTCCGCCGGTGCTGCGGGCGGTGCCGGGGGCGACTCCGGCAACCGCGCGCAGCGGCGCGCCGCCGCCAAGCGCGACAAGAAGGGCTGAGGGAGGGTCGGCCGGGCGGAGGCCCGGCCGGCCCGGACAGCAGGGCTCGGCCTCAGCCGACGTGCAGCGCGGTGAGCCGCCACCGGCCGTCGCCCGCGTCGAGGCGGGCCGCGACCGCCCGCGCCCGGGTGCCGTCCAGGACGACCGCGCACACCTCGGCGGCGTCGTCCCCGGCCCGCACCGTGCGCACCGAGCGCACGACCGGTCGCCGTGCCTCCGCCGGACGGCGTCCGGCGGCGCCGTCGCCGCCGGACGGTCGGCCCCGGCGCTCGCGCGCCTGCTCGACGCGCGCGCGCTCCCGCAGCGCGGCGTAGACCTCCGGTGTCGTCCACCGCAGCAGCTGCGAGGCGGGCCGGTGCCCGTGGACCACGTCGACGACGACCTGGACGAGGCGGCGCGCCAGGTCGTCGGTCGACCAGCCGGCCGGCGCGGGGCCGGTCGGGCCGCCGTCGCCGGAGCCTCTCACCACGCCGTCACCCGCGCCGCCGCCCGCAGGCTCCCCCGCGCCGGGCAGGTCGGTGAGGGGCCGCGGCTGCTCCGGACCTCCTTCGCGCAGCCCGGGCACGGCGAACAGCGGGAGCGTGCGCGGCCCGAGCCGGTGCGCCTCCGGACCCTGCGGTCGCGGCGACCACCGCAGCGTGGCCGGCTGCGGGACCGCCCGCAGCCGCGGCCCGGGCCCCGCGGCCCCGGCCGGCCCCGTCGGAGCGGGCCCGACGCCGCGGAGCCGTCGCGAAGCGGGGGGCGACGGGTGCGCCGGTCGAGCCGCCTCGGCGGGGCCGGCCGCGGGCGTCGCGCCCGCCCCCGTGACCCGCGCCGGCGCGAGTGCGACCGGTGGTGCCGTTCGTGCTGCGGCTGCGCTCACGGCCGCCCCCTTCCCTCGCCCGCACGGCGGGCTCCCGGGCGACCGGACCACCCCCGTGCCGGCCGCCTCACCTGCGTCCTGTGTCGCTGTACAGGTGGACGGGCGGCGCCACGTGTGACACGTGCCCGGTCGCCGGTGCCGGCCGACGCGTCGCCGGTCGGGCACGCCGCCACCTGTGCTACCGGCCGGTAACAAGGGGGTCGGCGTGGGTAGCATCGCGGTGATGTCCGACCGCCTGAGCGCCTTGGACGCCTCGTTCCTCTACGCCGAGGAGCCAGGCGCGCCGCAGCACGTCGGCACGGTCATGGTGTTCGAGGGCCCGCTGGACTTCGCGCGGCTGCAGCGCCACGTCGCGGGCCGGATCGCCTTCGTGCCGCGCTACCGGCGGCGGGTCCGGGACGTGCCGGGTGGTCTCGCGAACCCGGTGTGGGTCGACGACGCCCGCTTCGACCTCGCCTTCCACGTGCGGCGCTCGGCCCTGCCGCGACCGGGCAGCACCGACCAGCTGCGCGAGCTCGTGGCCCGCGTGCACCCGCGCCCGCTCGACCGCACGCGGCCGCTGTGGGAGCTGTACGTCGTCGAGGGGCTCGAGGGCGACCGGTTCGCGCTCATCAGCAAGGCCCACCAGGCGATGGTCGACGGGGTCAACGGCCTCGACCTCGCCCAGGTGGTGCTCGACAGCTCGCCGGAGGCCGTCGAGGCGCCGCCGGACGCGTGGCGGCCCGCGCCGGAGCCGTCGGTGCTCGACCTCGTCGGCGGTGCGGTGCTCGAGGCGGCGCAGCGCCCCGGCGAGGCGGTGCAGACGGTGAGGAGGCGCGCCGTCGACCTGCAGCAGGCGGCGTCCCGGGTCGCCGGCTCGCTCACGCGGCTCGCGGTCTCCCGCGGCGCCCCCGACAGCCCGCTGGACGTCGAGCTGTCGCAGCACCGCCGTTTCGCGGTGGCCGCGCACCCGCTGTCGAGCCTGCGCGAGGTCGCGCGCCGTCACGGCGGCGGCGCGCAGGGCTCCGGCGCCCCGCGCGGCGCGGCCGTGACGCCGACGGTCAACGACGTCGTCCTCGCCGTGCTCGCCGGCACGCTGCGCACGTGGCTGCAGGCGCGCGGCGCGGTCGTCACCCCGACGACCCGGGTGCGGGCGCTCGTGCCCGTGAGCGTGCGGGCCGAGGGCGCCGACGACGAGCAGCGCCTGCTGGAGCCGCCCGGGGCGAGCGCCGACGCCTCCTTCGGGACGACGGTCGACGGCCACCTCGTCGACCTGCCCGTCGGCGAGCCGAACCCGGTGCTGCGGCTGCACCAGGTCGCCTACCAGCTGAGCCCCCACCGCGAGGGCGGGCGCGCGGTGGGCGCGCGCGACCTCGCGACGCTCGCGGGCTTCGCCCCGCCGACGCTGCACAGCCTCGGGGTGCGGGTGGCGGCCGGGCTGTCGCGCCGCTGGTTCAACCTCCTCGTCACCAACGTCCCGGGCCGGCAGGAGCCGATGTACTGCGCGGGCGCCCGGCTCGCCGAGACCTACCCCGTCATCCCGTTGTCGGCCGGCCACGCGCTCGCCGTCGGGGTCACGAGCTACGACGGCCAGGTCTTCGTCGGGTTCAACGCCGACCGCGACGCCGTCGCCGACGTGGGGGAGATGCCCACGTACCTCGCGGAGGCGCTCGCCGAGCTGCGGGCGGCGGTCCGGTGAGCCCCCGCGTGGCCCAGCCCCGGTCGGGCGACGACGGGGGCGGCGCCGGGACCGCGCCGGGCGCGCGGGACGGCGCCGCGGCGGCCCGTCGCGCCCCGCGC
>NZ_JBBAYJ010000060.1 GCF_037153975.1 Aquipuribacter sp. SD81 | reverse complement strand
GCCGCGACCGGCCCCGGCACGGGCCGCGCCGACGCCCCGGCCGACGCCCCGGCCGACGCCCCGGCCGACCCGGCGGCCGACGACGCCGCGACCGGCGGGCCGCAGGTCCGCGTCGGGCGCGCGACGGCCGTCATGGCCGCGGGGACGCTCGTCTCCCGCGTCCTCGGTCTCGTCTCGCGCATCGTGCTCACGGCGCTGCTCGGCACCGCGGCGGTCAACCTCGCCGGCAACGCCTTCGACGTCGCGAACAAGCTGCCCAACCTCATCTACGCGATCGTCGCGGGCGGTGCGCTCAACGCCGTCCTCGTGCCGCAGATCGTGCGCGCCGACCGCGACGCCGCCCGCGGCCGGGAGTTCCTCGACCGCCTCTTCACCATGTCGCTCGTGGGCCTGCTCGGGCTCACGGTGCTGCTCACGCTGCTGTCGGGCCCGCTGGTCGGGCTCTACACCGACGGCTGGGCCGCCCCCGAGCTCGACCTCGCGGTCGCGTTCGCCGTGTGGTGCATCCCGCAGGTGCTCTTCTACGGCGCCTACACGCTGTTCGGCCAGCTGCTCAACGCCCGCGGGTCCTTCGGGCCGTACATGTGGGCGCCGGTCGTCAACAACGTCGTCGCGATCGCCGGCATGGTCGTGTTCCTCGTCGTCTTCGGCGAGCAGCAGACGTCGGACCCGCGCAGCTGGACCCCCGGCATGGTCGCGCTGCTCGCGGGCAGCGCGACCCTCGGCGTCGCCGCGCAGGCCGCGGTGCTCCTGTGGCCGCTGCGTCGCATCGGCTTCTCGCTGCGCCCGCGGTGGGGCCTGCGCGGGGTCGGCTTCCGCAGCGCCGGACGCGTGGCGGCGTGGACCTTCGGCGGCATCGTCGTCAGCCAGCTCGTCTTCGTGCTCGTGTCGCGGACGGCGAGCGCGACGGTCGCCGAGACCCGCGGCACCGACCTCGCCGACACGACGGCGTCGACGTTCGCGTGGTCGCTCGGGTTCCTCCTCTACATGCTGCCGCACAGCCTCGTCGCCGTGTCGCTCGTGACGGCCGTCTTCACGCAGGTCTCCGGAGCCGCGGCCCGGGACGACACGGCCCGCGTCGCCGAGCGCACGCGCACGTTCATGCGGCTGCTGCTCGTCGCGCTCGCCCTTCCCGCGACGGCCCTCGTCGTCTTCGGCGACCTCGTGTCGACGCTGCTGTTCGACGAGCGCGGCGAGGCGGCCGGCGTCGTCGGGCTCGTCGTGGCGGGCATGGCGCTCGGGCTGCCGTTCTTCAGCGTCCTCTACCTCGTCCGGCGCGTGTTCTACGCCTACGAGGACGGCCGCACGCCCTTCGTCATCACGCTCCTGACGGCCGGCGTGTGGGCCGCGGGCACGCTGCTCGTGCCGCTCGTCCTGCCCGTCCAGCTGTGGGTCGCGGGCATCGCCGTCGCCATGACGCTCGGTGAGGTGGCGGGCCTCGTGCTCGCGGTCGCCCTGCTGCACCGGCGCGTCGGCGACCTCGGCGTCCGCGGGTTCGTGTGGGTGCTCGCCCGCACCGTCGCCGTCCTCCTCGTGGTGTCCCCGCCCGCCGTCCTGCTCGCCGGCCTGGCGGGCGGCACCGGCTCGCGGGCCGAGGCCCTCGCGGGGCTGCTGGTCGGCGGGGCGGTCCTCACGGTCGGGTACCTGCTCGGCACGCGGCTCCTGCGGGTCCGCGAGGTGCACGACGTCGTCGGCGTCGTCGCCTCCCGGGTGGGCGGGCGGCTGCTCCGTCGGGGTGGCGGCACCGCCCCGCGCTGACCGCCGCCTCAAGCCGGCTCCCGCACGCACCGACAGGCCGTCATGCGCAGAGTGCGGACCGGGGGCGGGACCGACCGGGGTGACATCGTCATCGGCTGGCTCGTCCGCCTCGTCGTCGTGCTGGCCGTCGTCGGGGTCCTCGTCTTCGACGGCCTGTCGCTGCTCGTCGGCCACCTCGCCGTCGCCGACTCCGCCGCCGCGGCCGCCCGCGAGGCCGGCCGCGAGATCGCGGCCGGCGCCACCCCGCAGGCCGCGTACCTCTCCGCGGTCGAGGAGGTCGTCGCCGACGGCGCGTACGACGAGGTGCCGGCCGGGTCCTTCGTCGTCGACCGCACCGGCGCCGTCACGCTCACGGTCGTCCGCGACACCCCGACGCTCGTGCTGCACCACGTGCCGCGCAGCGAGTCGTGGCTGACGGTCCGCTCGACCGCTACCTGGTCCGGCACCTCGTGACCGGTCGCGGTCCGCGCCGGGGCGCCGCCCGGGCGGCGCGCCGGGGCGGCCCCACCGCGCTCGCCGCGCCCGCCCTCGTCCCCCTCGCCGTCCTCGCGCTGCTCGTCGGCCCGGCCCCGGCCGCCGGCGCGGCGCCGCGGGCACCGGAGGCCGTCGTGTCGTCGGCCGACCTCCGGGAGCAGGTCGACACGCTGCGCGCCGAGGTCGAGCGCCTCGAGGTGGCCGCGGAGACGGCCGTCGAGGACTACAACACCGTGCAGGCCGAGGTCGACGCCCTCGCGGCCGCCGAGGTGGACGCGCAGGTCGCGCTCGACGACGCGGACCGTCGCCTGGCCGCGGACCGGGCCGCCGCCAACCGGCGCGTGCGGGCGCTGTACCGCGCGGGCGGCCACACCGAGATCTCGTGGGCCGCGGTCGCGGGGTCGCTCGGCACCGACCTCGGTCCGGCGGGCCTCGCCGACCAGGTGGCGACCTTCCGGACGGCCCGGACGGTGCTCGACGCCGACGCCCGTGTGGTCGAGCGGGCGCGGGCCCACGTCGAGGTCGCGGTGGCCGGGTCCGGGGCCGTGCAGGACCTCCGCCGCGACCGCGCGGCCGCGGAGGAGCGCGCCGAGGCCGGGCGCCGGGCGGCCGAGGCGGCGCTGCGCGAGCACGAGGTGCTGCTGGCGACCACGGACACCGCCCTCGTCGAGGCCGTCGAGCGCGAGCGGCAGCAGGAGGAGGCCGAGGCCCTCGCCCGTGCGCTCGCCGCTGCCCAGGCCCGCGCGCTGGAGGACGCCGCGGGTGCGGCGGCGGCCCAGGCCGCTGCGGCGGCCGCCGTCGCGACCCCGGTGGGCGGGTGGCCGCCGCTGCCCGCCGGCGCCCCCGGACCGTCCGGGCTGTCGGGGCTCTCGGGGGACGCCCGGCGCCAGGCGGAGCTCGTCGGCGCCGGGGAGTCCGCCGGCGGGCTGCCCGCGGGCGCGAGGCTGCCCGAGGCCCAGGCCGTCGCCGCGGTGGAGCGAGCGGCCGCCGCCGCCCCGACCCCGCAGGCCGCGGCGGCGCTGCGCGCGGCCGGCAGCCGGCTCGGGCTGCCCTACGTGTGGGGCGCGACGGGGCCGGGCACGTTCGACTGCTCGGGCCTCACCATGTGGTCCTACCGGCAGGCCGGTGTCGCCATCCCCCGCACGTCGCGGCAGCAGTACGCCGGGCTCCGGAAGGTCGCCGTCGCCGACATGCTGCCCGGTGACCTGCTCTTCTACGCCAGCGGCTCCCAGCCGGGCAGCATCCACCACGTGTCGATGTACCTCGGCGACGGCCTCATGGTGACCGCGCCGCGCACCGGTGACGTCGTCAAGGTCTCCGCCCTCTGGAGCAAGGCGGTCTACGGCGCCGTCCGACCCGTCGGCTGACCCGCGGGTCGGGCGCAGCCACCTGCCGCTCGCCCTACAGTGGGCGGACGGCAGGGGCCGCCGCGCTCGTGCGCGGCGGCGGAGGCGGCCCGTCCGGGCCGTCCCGGGAGGCAGGAGGCGCGTTGGTGGATCGGATCGGACCGGGCACGCTGCTGGCCGGTCGCTACCGGCTCGCCGAGCAGGTCCAGGCCGACGCCGACACGGTCCTGTGGCGGGCCGAGGACCTCACCCTCGAGCGGCCCGTCGCCGTCCGCGTCCTGGCGCCCACGCACGCGCGCACCCGGGAGACCCTCGACGCCGCCCGGCGCGCCGCCCTCGTCGACGACCCCCGGCTGCAGCGGGTGCTCGGCGTCGGCGTCGAGAACGGCAGCGGCTACGTCGTCGTGCAGTGGGTCGCCGGTCAGGCCGCCCAGGCCCTCGCCGGCAAGGTCGACCCCGGCGAGGCGCTGCGCATCGCGACCGACGCCGCCGAGGCGCTGCGGACCGCCGCCGCCCGGGACCTGCACCACGGCCGGCTCGGCCCGGGCCAGGTGGTGCGCGCCTCCGACGGCACCGTGCGGGTGACCGGCACGGCCGTCGACGGCGCCGCCGCGGGCCAGGCGACCCCGGCGGCCGCCGCGCGCCCGGAGGCCCGGGACGTCCGCGACCTCGCCGCCGTCCTGTACGCGCTCCTGACCGGCCGCTGGCCGTTCGGCTCGACCGACGGCCTGCTCGCCGCACCCACCGACAAGGGCCGTCCCGTCCCGGCGTCCCGGCTGCGGGAGGACGTCCCTCCCGCTCTCGACGAGCTGCTGGGGGCGGCGCTCGGCGCCGGCCGCGACGGCGAGCAGCGCCTGGACCGGCTCGACGAGCTCGTCACCCGGCTGCACGGCGCCCGGGCCGCGGTCCGGTCGTCGCAGGCCGGGACCGCACCCGTGCCCGTCGCCGGCCGCACGGGCGGCGGTCCCGCCGACGGCGACGACGCGCGGGCCGAGGACGACACCGACGTCCTCACCCCGGTGCGGACCGACGGCCCGGGCGGGCGTCCTGCAGCCGGGCCCGACGACGGACGGAGGACCGGCGACGCCGCGCGGGAGGGCCGTGCCGAGCCCACGACGCCTCCCTCGGGCCGTGCGGCCGGAGCCGCCGCGGGCGCCGTCCTGGGGGCGGCCGCCGCCGGCGCGGCGGCGGGTG
>NZ_JBBAYJ010000059.1 GCF_037153975.1 Aquipuribacter sp. SD81 | reverse complement strand
TCGTGAGACAGCAGTCCGGGATCACCTGAGACATCCGTCCGGGATGTCCTGAGCCCACACACCACGCCCTCCGCACCAGGGGTTTTGTCGGTCTGACCTGCATCGATGTCGTCGCTAGCCGAGTGGTCGCGGCCCCGCTCGTGTCCGGCCGTGAGCGGCCGTCAGCAGCCGTATACGGCTGGTTGTGCCTGACCTGTGCCTGAGCCGTACCGCTCTCAGCGGGTCCCAAGGGGTCTTCGCTCGCAGTGCGGCCATGGCCTGCGGGCGCCGGCGAGGCCGACGACTGAGGGCGAAGAGGCGCCGTCGTGGGGCCGGGTGCTGAGTGCGACACCTGCCCCCTCGAGGGACTCCACGACGGCGTCCGTGGCGTGAACAACGACTCCTGCAAGGTGCCGAGGCGGCGTCGTCAGTGGGGCGGTGACCGGATAGCGATGGTCCAGCGGTACCTGGCGCACGGCGAGGAGCCGAAGATTGGGGCATTACCGCCGGGCAGGTCCGCTCGGGTGGTGGGCCGGGGAGGACCAGGCACAGAACGGTCCAGCACAGCACCTTGGTGACATGCAGGTGACAGTGGGCACGTCCGAGCGCTGGGGTCGCAACGGGGATAGTCCGATGCACCTCGTGGTGGACATCGCCAACCGACAGGTCCTGGCCTGCACGGGCGGTGCAGGGACTCGAGTGACCGGCGTGCCCTTCGACGCCGTGCTCGAGGAGCTGACGTGCGGTCCATGCCGGGCGTTCTGGAGGCGCACCATGAAGGTGGCTAACGCCTGACTGCGGCATGCAACGGGGGGATCCCCGTTGGCAAATAGGTCCTACGGCTTGTCCAGCTCGTAGTCCGTCGCGACCTTGCCGTGCGCGGCACCGTCACGCCCGGCGGGTGGCGAGGCGTCAGGTGTTGTCACCTGCGGCGGCGGGCTGTTGCGCGGCCCACGGTCGGACCCGTGCCCCCTGTGCTCGGTCAGCGGATGGTCGGTCTCGTGCACCACGCGCCCCGTGCCTTCCTCGACCACGCGCTCGAAATAGCGGTCGTTCTGGCGGTCGATGAGCCGCTTGTGTCGGGTCAGCGCGCCCGTCGACCGCTGTGTCTCCGGGTGGTCGAACGCCTCGCGATACGGCTTGCGGTCCCCCGCGTGTTTCGCCTTGTAGCCAACGCCGTCGCGCAGGGCAACGGTCTCATGCAGCAGCACGCCTACTTGCCGGGCTAGCGAGCCGCAGGACGAGCAGGGCGTGCGGGGCTCAGGGGGCCGGATGACCTCGGAGGAGGGAAGACCAGCCCCGCAGCCGCCGCAGCTCAAGGTGGTGCTCGCGTCGCTCACGCGGCTTATCGTGTCACCAAGGTAGGAGGCTATTCCCAACGGACGATCGGCAACCGATCGTGGTGGAGGGGCGGGCCCCGCCGACAGCCGACAGACGCGGAGCCGACGCTCCGTCGCGGCCTCAGAGGCTGGGCGACGCAGTCACCGCCTCCCGGGTACCGACATCAGGAATCGGTGCCTCGGGCCGCGATGCCGTCGAGACGCAGCTCGGTGGAAGGATCACTGTGGCTTCCGGCAGACCCCACGTGCTTGTCGCTGATGGTGGCGCCGTTCTTCAGCACGCCGTGGAACGCCATCGCGTGTCCGCGGCCGATGCCGTAGTCCTCCTTCAGCCAGGTGACGACCTCGCCCGCCTTGGTGGTGGGGCCGAAGCCTCGCGCGGCCGCCAGCTCGAGTAGCTCGCGAGGCGTCTTCCCGCTCTTGGTCTCGATCGCGTCGAGGTACGCCTGGTAGGACATCGCTCCTCCATCGGTGAGGTGTACGAGCACTGACCGGCCCGGACGCTGCATTTCATCGGTGCCCGTCCCGACAGCCGACCGGCCGCCGGCGAGGGCGGACGTGGCGCGACGAGTGGCGGCAGGAGGTTGGTGGCCGTCCCGCAGGGGATCGGCATGCGGAGCGTGCAAGTGACCGATGGGTCATGGACTCGCCTGATGGTGGACACCTGACGTCCTCGGACCGAGCAGACTCCGTCGTCAAGACCAGGCATGCTTCTGTGGTGGGACGTCTACTAGCCGTGCTCAAGCAGTTCGGTGGCTTCACCGGCCTCATCGTCGCGGCGGGCATCGTCGCGGTTGCGGTGGGGAACTGGGTGGCGGGTCTTTCGCTGGTGGGCGTGGTGTTGGTCGTCGCAGTCGTGCAGGTCGCTGGCAGGAAGGCTGCTGGTCGCAGGCAGGCAGTCCTGTCCGCGCACGGGCACACGACGGTGCGTGGACGGTTGTACGTCGGGGCGATGCACCTCATGGGAGGCAACTGGGCGAGCTGGCTCTTCGATGATGTCGTGGACGTGTCGACCGGTCCTGACGGCCTGAGGTTCGCCCCGACTCCCGCACGAGGGCGCTTCGGCGGGTTCCGCGCCCGCCAGGTGCCGTGGGGACTGCTGCACGAGTAGGTGACAGTCGGTCTCAGGCGGCGAGTGCTACCTGAGGGGCGTTGATGGTCTCGTACTCGATGGGGGTCAGGCGGCCGAGTCGGGCCTGGCGTCGGCGGCGGTGGTAGGTCCGTTCGATCCAGGTGACGATCGCGATGCGGAGTTCGCTCCGGGAGGCCCATCGGCGCCGGTCGAGGACGTTCTTCTGCAGCAGCGCGAAAAAGGACTCCATGGCGGCGTTGTCACCAGCGGAGGCGACCTGGCCCATCGAGCCGACGAGGTCGTGGTGTCGTAGCTCGGCCAGGAAGCGCCGGGACCGGAACTGCGAGCCTCGGTCCGAGTGGACGATGCAGCCGGCCACCGCTGCATCCCCACCGCGGCGGGCGACCGCGCTGCTGAGGGCGTCGACCGCGAGACGGGACTTCATACGGTCGGCCATGGAGTAGCCCACGATCCGACCGGAGTAGACGTCCTTGATCGCGCAGAGGTAGAGCTTGCCCTCGCCGGTCCAGTGCTCCGTGATGTCAGTCAGCCAGAGCGTGTTCGGCGCTGCCGCGACGAAGTGCCGCTGGACGAGGTCGTCGTGGGCTGGTGGGCCGGGCTTCTTGCCGTTGGCGCCGCGCTTCTTCCCGAACGCCGACCACCATCTGTTGTCCCGGCAGACCCGCCAGACCGTCCGGTCGCAGCGGTCGTGGCCGGCTTCGCGGGCCTCGTCGGCGAGGAGCCGGTAGCCGTACTCGGGGTCGTCGCGGTGGGCGTCGAACACGGCGTCGGCGAGGTAGGCCCGCTCGACCTCCGAGCGAGGGACAGGGGCGGCGAGCCAGCGGTAGTACGGCTGTCGGGCGATGTTCAGGACCCGGCACGTGAGGGCGACGGGGATCCCGTCGCGGGCGAGCTCTCTCACGAGCGGGTAGAGCCTTTTCCCGGCAGGTTCGCCTGGCTCAGGTAGGCCGCGGCGCGGCGGAGGACCTCGTTCTCCTGCTCGAGCAGCCGGATCCGCCGGTTGGCCTCTCGCAGCTCGGCGGACTCTGAGCGGGTGGGTCCGTCGCGGCGGCCGTCCTCGACGTCGGCGGCATGCACCCAGTTCCGCAGGCACGACTCGCTGATTCCGAAGTCCTTCGCGATCTTCGACAGCGGCGCCTCGCCACGGCGGGCGACCGCGATCACGTCGTCGCGGAACTCCTTGGGGTGGGGCTTGGGCACGGTGGTGATCCTTCCAGCGGCACCCTCAGGCACCACAGGTCAGGTGTCACCTATCCGTGCAGCAGTCCCGGCTGTGGCTGGAAGTCACGGCAGCCGCCCCAGAGGTCTCGCTCGAGCGTGCGCTGGCCGACGGAGCGAATGACGACGACTCCGGCCGTCTGACTGGCCAGCACGAAGCGGAGTTGCTCCTCTACCGCCGACTGATGGAGATCCTCGACGGCATGCTGGTGCTCGACCAGTACGTGACGCCCGCTGATGAGGTTGCAGTCACACGCCACGTCGCGCGGACGGTGCCCGAGCGGATGCGATCGGCGGTCGCGGAGCGAGCGCTCCTGGAGCTCGCCGTTGCTGCCCGCGCGTCCGGTGCCGTCCCCGCGTCATCACGAGGGCGCCCTGCTGCCGACCTCACGGCTCTACAGGACGTGTACCGGTTGCGGGCTGTGGACGCCGCGCGTCGCGCCGCTCGACCGGTCGTCGCAGCGGTCCGAGCCGAGCGGGTCGACTCGGTGGCGGGACGTTTGCGCTCGTGAGCGTCGTCGACACCGAGCCGACGACCCGTCGTCAGCGCGCCGCCCGCCTATTGACCGAGGTGTTCTCTCCGGCTCACCTCGCCATCGTCCTGCCGCCGGTCGTGGGTGCCCGAGCGGACGGGCTGAGCGGGTTCGCCTACGGATGTCTGGCTGCACTCTTCACGGGCGTCATCCCGTACGCGTTCCTGCTGAGGGCGGTGCGGAGCGGGCGGGTCGGCGACCGACACGTGAGGCAGCGGAGTCAGCGCTTCCTGCCGCTCGGCTTCGGTGTCCTCTCCGTGATCACCGGGCTCGCCCTCCTAGTGCTCCTCGAGGACGCTCCGTGCGATCTCCTCGCGCTAGTGATGGCCATGCTGACGGGACTGCTCGTCACGGTGGCGATCACTGCGGTCTGGCAGATCTCGATCCACACAGGGGTCGCCGCGGGCACGGTTGTCATCCTGACGCTGACGCTCGGGTGGCTGACTGTATTTGCCTGGCCGCTGGTCGTGGCCACGGGCTGGGCGCGCGTGGTCCTGAGGGACCACACGATCGCCCAGGTGACGGCTGGTGCCGGCGTCGGCGCACTAGTAGCAGGACTTGTCTTTGTGACAGTGCGCTAGTGCTGGCCGGCATCGGCACATCGCTTCTTCGCCGTCGTGCACGTTGGACCGGAAGAAGCGCGGCGTCCGATTGAGCCCCGTGGCGTGGTGTAGGTCGTCGCGTGCTGCTCTGCGATCAGGCTGATGGTGCC
>NZ_JBBAYJ010000058.1 GCF_037153975.1 Aquipuribacter sp. SD81 | reverse complement strand
CACGGCGCGGCGCCCGCGGCGCCCGCGGCGGGCGCGGGGCCGGTGCGGTGGGTCCGCGTCGACGCCGCCCTCGTCGACGGCGCGGGCGGCCGGGTCGGCGTCGCCGCGCTGGTCGTCGACGTCACCGCCGACGTGCACGCCAGGGTCGCCGTGGCCGTGGAGACGCTGCGCACCCGCCGCCTGCTCGCGCCGGAGCGGGACCTCGTCCTGCGCGTGTCCCGGTGGGGCAAGGTCGTCGGGGCGGGCGAGGCGTGCGAGGACGTCCTCGGTCGCCCGGTCGACGACGTCGTCGGCTGCTCCGTCGTGGAGTTCGTGAGCCCCGCGGACCGTCCCGGGGTCAAGGCCCGCTTCGACGGGCTCGCCTTCGGGGAGGAGGCCGTGCTGCGGGTGCGGGTGCGCCGTCGCGGCGGCGAGCGCCGCTGGACCCGCCTCGGCATGCGCTGGGTGGACCAGGACCTGTCCGAGGCGCACGTCGTCCTCGCCGACGAGCACGACGCCGTCGTCGCCTCCAGCGAGGCCGACGAGCTGCGCGAGCACCTCAGCACCGTCTGCCTCACCTCGCACGAGACCGTCGGGCTGCACGGCGCCGACGGCACCTTCACGTGGGTGAGCGACCGCGCGGCGCACGACCTCGGCTGGGAGCCGGAGGACCTGCTCGGCCGGCCCCTGCACGCCCTCGTGCACCCCGACGACGTCGCCCGCGTGGACCGGGCGCACTCCTCGGCGGCGGCGGGGGAGCGGGTGACCGTCCGGTACCGCTTCCGCGGCGCCGACGACGAGCACCGCCTCGTGGAGACGGCCCTCACCGGCCGGCTCGACGCGACGACCGGCCGCGTGGTGGAGCTGCGGTCAGCGACCCGCCCGGCCGCGGAGCTCGTCGAGGCCGAGCGTCGTCTCGACGTCGCCGAGGAGCTGTTCCGCCGGGCGGTCGAGCAGTCGCCTGTCGGCACGGCCGTGCTCGGACCCGACGGCTCGTGGCGCAAGGTCAACGACTCCCTCGCCCGGGTGCTCGGCCAGGCGCGCGGGGCGCTGCTGCGCCGGCGGCACGACGAGCTGCTCACCGGGGCCGGGCGCGAGGAGGTCCTCACCGCGCTGCGCGAGGTGGCCCGGGGCGAGCGGGACACCTGGCAGGGCGGTGCGGCGTACACCGGCGGTGACGGCGCGCCGGTGCCCGTGCGGCTCACCGTGTCGGCGGTCCGCACCGCCGAGCAGGAGCTCGTCAGCCTGCTGCTGCACGTCGCGGGGGAGGGCGACGCGCCGGACGCCCGCGAGTCCGGCCGCGGGTCGGGTGTCGACGACCTCACCGGGCTGCGGCAGCCCGAGGTGGCGGTGGACCGCCTCGTCAACGCCCTCGAGCGCTCGACGCGCTCCGGCCGCTCGGTCGGGGTGCTGTGGCTGGCGCTGGACGGCCTCGACGACCTCGTCGCCGCGCACGGCCAGGCGGCGGGCGACTCGGTGCTCGTGGAGGTCTCGGCCCGGCTGCGCCGGACGCTGCGCCTCGGCGACACCCTCTCCCGCGTGGGCCAGGACGCCTTCCTCGCCGTGTGCGAGGACGTCCACGAGCTGGAGATCTCGCGGGTCGCGGCCCGCGCGACCGCCTCGGTGGACGTGCAGGCCCCCGGGACGGCGCGCGGGCGCGTCACCGCGAGCGTGGGCGCCGCGGCGCGCCCGTGCGCGGGCAGCGAGGACCCGGGCCAGGTCGCGGAGGAGCTGCTGGCCTCGGCCGACGCGGCCGCCCGGCAGGTGCGGCTGCGCGGCGGGGCGGGTTGGCACCACGTCCGCCACACCTTCGTGTAGCCGGCCTGCGCCCGGGGCGCGCGGTCGCCCGGCGCCCGTGCTTGCATGGCCGACCGTGACCAGCGACCGCGACCCCGACCCCACCCGCCCGGCCCGTCCGGGTGAGCGCCCCGTGCGCGACCTGGCCGACCGCTACGTCGCCGACCTCAGCGTGCTGGACCCCGGGCTCGCCACCCAGCTGGGCACCGACCCGCTCGCCGACGGCCTCGCGGACCTGTCGCCGGAGGGCGCCGACGCCCGGCACGCCCTCGTCGCGCGCACGCTCGACCGGCTGTCGGCGCTGACCGGGCAGGGCACCGCGGACCCGCTGGAGGCGCGCTGCGCCGCGCTGCTGCGCGACCGCCTCGAGGTGGCGGCGGCCGAGCACCGGGCGGGGGAGCACCTGCGCGAGGTCGGGGTCCTCTTCAGCCCGGTGCAGCGCGTCCGGAGCACCCTGCTCGCCATGCCGACGGGCAGCGAGGAGGCGGTCGAGGCGGCCGTCCGGCGCACGGCCCGCGTGCGGGACGCGTACGGCGCGTACGCCCGGAGCCTGGAGGCCGGCCTCGCGGCCGGGCTGCCCGCCGGTCCCGCGCAGGTCCGGGACGTCGTCGACCAGCTGACGAGCTGGGCGGCCGCCGCCGACGGCCGCGGCTGGTTCGCCGACCACCTCGACGAGCTCCTCGACGGCCTCCCGGGCGGTGCCTCGCCGGCCCTGCGCGCCGAGGCCGAGCAGGCCGCGGGCGAGGCCCTGGCCGGGGTGCTCGAGCTGCGCCGCCACCTCGCGGAGCGGTACCTGCCCGCGGTCGCCGACGCGCCGGACCCCGTCGGGCGCGAGCGCTACGTGCTGGGGGCCCGGCGCTGGACCGGCGCCGACCTCGACCCCGAGGAGGCGTACGCGTGGGGCTGGCGGGAGCTCGCCGCCGTCCACGCCCGCATGGTGCAGGAGGCCGAGCGGGTCCTGCGCGGCGCGAGCCCCGCCGAGGCCATGGCCCACCTCGACGAGCACGGACCGGCCGTCGTCGGCGTCGACGCGGTCCGCGAGCACCTGCAGGGCCTCATGGACGGGGCCGTGGCGGCCCTCGACGGCACGTGGTTCGACATCGACGGCCCGGTGCGGCGCGTCGAGGCGCGCATCGCGCCGCCCGGGTCCGCGGCGGCGCCGTACTACACGCGCCCGAGCCTCGACTTCTCCCGGCCCGGCCGGACGTGGCTGCCGACGCTCGGGCGGGAGCGCTTCCCGCTGTGGGACGTCGTGTCGACCTGGTACCACGAGGGCGTGCCGGGCCACCACATGCAGCTGGCGCACTGGACGGCCCGCGCCGGGGACCTCACGACCTTCCAGCTGAGCGTGGGCTCGGTGTCCGCCGCCACGGAGGGGTGGGCGCTGTACGCCGAGACGCTCATGGACGAGCTCGGGTACCTGCGCGACGCCGGCGAGCGGATGGGCTACCTGAACGCGCAGGCGCTGCGGGCGGTGCGCGTCGTCATCGACATCGGCATGCACCTCGGTCTGCGGGTCCCCGCCGACCAGCACGGGCTCCCCGTCGTCGCGGCGGGCGAGGTCCTCACCCCGCAGGTCGCCGCGACGCTGCTCGCCGAGCGCACGCGGCTGCCGGAGGAGTTCCGGCGCTCGGAGATCGTGCGCTACCTCGGCATGCCGGGGCAGGCGATCAGCTACAAGCTCGGTGAGCGGGCGTGGCTGGCCGGGCGCGCCGCGGCGCGGGAGCGGGCCCGGGCCGACGGCCGGGAGCTGGACCTGCGGACCTGGCACATGGCCGCGCTCGACCTCGGTCCGCTCGGCCTCGACGACCTCGAGCGGGAGCTCGCCGCGCTCGGCTGAGCCCCGTCGGCCCGTCGGCACGGCGGCCCGGCGGCAGCGGCCCGGCAGCCCGGGCGCGACAGGCGTACCGTGGTGCCCCGGGCCCGACGCGCGTGCGGTCCCACGGGAGGCCGAGGTGCGAGCAGGACGAGCAGCCGCGCTGGCGGTGCTGTGGCGGGCGTTCCGCGGCGAGGGCCGCTACGGGCTCGGCGAGCGGCTCAAGGCGTTGCCGCGCCTCGTCGCCGGGCTGCTCCGCGGCCGCTACGCGGACGCCGACGGCCGCCGGCTGCTCGGGGTGGTCCTCGGGCTGGTGTACGTGGTCTCGCCGGTGGACCTGCTGCCCGAGGCGCTGCTCGGCGTCCTCGGGCTCGCCGACGACGCGTTCGTGGCCGCGTGGGTCGCGGGCGCCGTCATCGGTGAGCTCGACCGCTTCATCGACTGGGAGAAGGCGCGCGACCGGGTCGTCCCCGGGTACGTCCACCGCTGACCGACCGATGCGACGGGCCGCCGTCGGGTCCCGTCCTCCACAGCCCGCGGTGACCGTCCACAGCCCTCGGCGCACCTCCCACCGCGTGGCCGCAGGGCGCAGGGTCGGGGCATGGACGATCCCGCCCCCACCACGTCCCTCGACGGCCTTCGCGTGTCGGTGCGCGACCCGGGCGGTCTCGTGGCCGCCGTGCCCTACCTCGTCGGGCACCGACCGGCCCGCTCCCTCGTCGTCGTCGGGCTGACCGGCGGCGCCGTCCGCTTCGCCGCCCGCGTGGACCACCGCCCCGGTGAGCCCGTCGAGCGGACCCGCGCGACGTGGCGGCACCTGCGCGAGGTCCTGCACCGCAACGGCTGCTCCCTCACCCTCGTCGCGGTCTACGGCGAGCACGAACCGGACGCGCTGCCCGGCGGCTACGCCGGGTCGTTGCTCGCCACCGTCCTGGCTGAGGGCCCGCCGGCCGGCAGCGGACGAGCGGGCGCCGACGCGGGCGTCGCGGCCCCGCTGGCTGACGACGGGGCGGACGTCCTCGACGTCGTCGTCGTCGGCCCGACGCGCTTCCGCTCGCTGCTGTGCGACGACACCGGCTGCTGCCCGGTCGCAGGTCGGCCGACGGCGCCGCTGGAGCACCATCCGGTCGCGGCGGCGTTCGTCCTCCAGGGGCGGGTGCCCGCCGCGGACCGGGACTCCGTGGAGCCCGTGCCCGCACCCGCCCCGCCCGCCGCCCGGGCCGCGGCGCAGCGCGCCGGCCGCGCCGAGGCCATCGCGGCCCGGCGCTCGGGCGCGACGGCCC
>NZ_JBBAYJ010000057.1 GCF_037153975.1 Aquipuribacter sp. SD81 | reverse complement strand
TCGAACCCACGAGACGGGAGTGGGTACCCGCCCAACGGTTTTCAAGAGCGTCTGCTGTACCGCTCCTGACCTGCAGGTTCGTGAGCCTCTCGTCGCTCGGGGGCACGGGACGGGCACCATTCTCAGCCTGTCGATGGCCGTCGCTGGCCAGTTACTGACGGACACGAGCTATTGCCTGCGACCACACCCCGACGTCGCGGGCGAACTCCTCCCGCTAGGCCATAGAAGGATGGCGACCCGTTCCAGGGCGAGCCCGGCGCTAGGGACCGGAGACCTACCCGTGCGGCAGGCCCTCGTACTTCGGGGTGAGTCACGGACACGCTGATGGCCCTTCGGCGCCCGCCGGCGCCTAACGTAGGCTCCTGCCCACCCGCGGCTCCCTGCGCGCCTCGCCGGTCCTCTCGGACCTGCCGCCTAGTGTGTGTCGAGACGCGAAGCGCGTCACGCTGTCCGCTACACACCCTGTGGAGAAGCCTGGCGTGTCCACATTTCTGACGCGTGGACCATCTACGCTCGCCGCGATGGGCAGAGTTGCCGACATGACACTGCCAGTCACCGCGCGGCGCCGCGTCTCGCTCCGGCCCGCGACATGAGGACGAAGAAGGAAGTGACCGCCGACAAGCTCCGCGGTGGCTTCTACACCCCCGCCCCACTCGTGGACTTCGTCTTGCGACGGCTGGCGCCAGGGGGTCTCGCAGACGGTGCTCGACTTCTGGAGCCAAGCGTCGGAGACGGTGCTTTCCTCCGCGGCCTCAGCCGGCTGGGACAGTCGCCCTTGGTAACAGCCGTTGAGCTGTCCCCCGATGAGGCAACGAAGGCTCGCGCGGAACTGCGGCGTTCCGGTCTCAAGGGCACCGTTGTCACCGGCAGCGCGCTGTCGTGGGAGGGGAGCGGCGGATACGACGCAGCCACCGGCAATCTGCCGTTCGTGCGCTTCCAGTTCATCAGCGCTGCTGACCGAACTGCAGCGGCGCGGGCTGCTGCGGCCACCGGCATGAGCGACAGCGGCGTCGGCAACCTGTGGATCCCCATGCTGGTGGTCGCTCTGACCCGGCTCCGCGTTGGCGGCCGCTTCGCATTCGTTCTTCCGGCGGAGTGCTTCACCGGCGTCAGCGCCGGTCGTGTTCGAGAGTGGCTGCTGCGACACCACAACAACCTGATGTTGGATCTGTTCCCGCCGGGCTCCTTCCCCGACGTTCTTCAAGAGGTTGTTGTGCTGTCGGGGCAGCGAAGTGCTGGCCCTAACGCGCACACAGAGATCGCGCTCATCGAGCACGCTGAGGGACATCACGAAGCCGACGAGCATGATTCCAAGGCAACCGTCGTTCGTCACCGCCTGGAGCCGAGCGGTGCAAGTTGGACTCGGCTGCTGCTGACCGGGCCGCAGCTCGAGGCGTACGAGTTCGCGCGCGGACTGGCACCGGTGACCTTGCTGGCCGACCTCGCGAAGTTGGAGGTCGCGACAGTCACCGGCGCAAATTCTTTCTTCTCGGTGAACGCAGAAACCGTCGCGAAGCACGCCCTCGACCCGTGGCTGACTCCGCTGCTGCCCCGGATCCGGCATGCCACGGGGCTGCGATTCACGACTAGCGATCACAAAGACCTGCAAGCCAGCGGCAGCGCTGCACACCTCTTGACTCTGACGGCCGACACGAGAGTGCCCGCCGGAAGCGGTCTACGTCGCTATCTGGATGTCGGCGAGGATGCCGGGCTGTCCGAACGCTTTAAGTGCCGTATCCGCGATCCTTGGTATGCGGTCCCAGGCATCAAGCCGTCCCGCCTCATGCTGACTAAGCGTTCACACCATTACCCCCGCATGGTATTGAACGAGGCCGGTGTCGCCACCACTGACACGATCTACCGAGGCGAGGCGGTCAGCGGAGTATCAGCGGCGGCGCTGGTCGCCACGTTCCACAACTCGCTAACCCTGCTGTCGGCCGAGCTTGAGGGTCGCAGTTTCGGTGGGGGCGTCTTGGAACTAGTGCCCTCAGAATTCAAGCGCTTGCTTGTGCCCAACGTTCCGGACATGGAGCACGAGATCGGCCGCCTGGACCACCTGTCCCGCGAGGGGGTTGGCACGAGCGACGCCGAAGCGCTAGTTCAAGAGACGGACCGGCTGCTGTCGAAGCACGCCCCCGACCTGACCGACGATGTCATGGAGCGACTGGCCCAAGGGCGAAACAACCTGCTCGCTCGGAGGCACGCTCGCACCTGAGGAATCTGTGCAAGGGTCCGTAGGTGGATCTTTCCTTCGCTGCGCAGCCGTGGGCCGCTGGTACCAACCTCGACGACTACTTCGCGCATACGGTGGCCGCCGCTGCCGATGCGCCCCATCGCCTGGTGATAGTCAGCGCGTGGGCGAAGCGGTCCGGGTTCTCGCGCATCGGTCCGGACCTAGAGGCGGTGCGCGCCAGCGGCGGCAGCGTCGAGATGATCATCGGCATCAGTGAGGGCGGCGCAACGCGGCAGGGCCTCGAGCTGGCCCTGCAAATGGCAGACCGGGTAGAGGTCTTCCACGACCTGGGCGGGCGCACTTTTCACCCGAAGGTGTATCTGGCCACTGGATTGAAGGGGGCACGTCTGTGGGTCGGGTCGAATAACTTGACGGCGGGTGGCCTATCGAGCAACTACGAGGCTGCGCTGTCCCTGAACTGTTCAGTCGACGAACCAGTGGTTCGCCAGGTCACTGAGTGGATCGACCGCCTACGCGCGGACGGCGACTGCTGCAAGATGCTGACGCGCGAATCACTCGCCGTGATGGTGGCCGATGGGCGATACAGAATCGGTGATGAGGATGCCCGGCGACCCGCGGAGCGAGCCACGGAAGAAGCGACAGAGGGGGAGGGCGACACAGACTCAGTCACGGATGACGAGGCCATGGCAACAGCCGGACTGTTCAGCCCTAGTCAGACGGCCAAGCGTGGGTCGCGGAGAAACCCGCGCGGGGCAACCGGCGGAACAAGCGGAACGCAGCGGGATACACCGACGCAACCCGGCGAGGATGACGACGAGGTGGCAGTGCTGCCGGCCGGGCATACGATCGCTCGGTGGTCCAAGTTGCTCAAGCGATCTGACGCGCAACAGACGCCCGCCGGAACTCAGCCTACCGGCGCCCTCCGCTTAAGCAGTTCCGGGCACGGCATCGACCAGACGACCTACTTCCGGCACGAATTTTTCGACCGTGAGACATGGGCGGACGATCTGCGTAAGCCTGGCACAGAGTTAGCTAGCGTCCAGATGGCGGTGTCTGTGGATGACCAGGCGCTTGGACTCATGGCATTCCGCGTCGACCACAATCCGAACAGAGAGGCAGGGCAAAACAACGTAACCACGGTCCTGAAATGGGGGCCGATGAACGCCTATCTACGGGCCAACGACCACGAGAACGACTGGGTCCTCATCGAGAAGTTGAGTAACGGCTATCGCCTGTCGATTACGCCAGAGGACCCGCAGACCAAATAGCGCAGTCCGCAGCGGTCAGTTCTGCTTTCTAGCTCTTGTGTGGCCCTCTGTCGAGGGCTTCTGGTCGGTGGTGCCCGAGGCGGCGCCCGCGGCCAAAGAGGCGTGGAGCGTCACGGCCGCGGGATGCAGCCGACGAGCACCTCGACGCCCTGCGCCTCGAGGGCGGCGACCTGCCGGGCGAGCGTCACCTGCGTGAAGGTGAACAGGCTCGTCGCCGTCAGCGCTCCGCCATGAGCACCAAGACCAAGCACGACGGTTCTAACCTTCTCGGACACGGTCGCAACGTCGCCACCCTCGGCCTCGACGAGGTCGCGGAGCTTCGCTCTTGCTTCGTCGTCGTGGAGGAGGGCGTCGGTAGAGACGAGGGCCTGGGCCAGTAGATGACTGGCTGGAGCAGACGCCTTCAAATCCTTGACATGCACAAGCGCTCCGTCGTTCGACAGTACGTCACAAGCCTCGATGCCGCGGCGATGGAGGACGGTCCGAATCAGCTTTGTGTCAAGGAAAGTGCCGCCGACGTGCGCCGCGAGGCGCTGGTTGTAGGCCTTCTCCGGCTCCCCGAGCGGCCAGTCGGGGAACTGAAAGGCGGGCTCTCGGGCCAGAATGGCCGCGGTCCGTGCCAGAAGCTTCTCGGCGTAGCCCTGGTCCATGAGGTACCAGCGACCGTCGTGGAGGCAGTACCGCTTGCCGTCCCGGTCGGTCTCGAAGGCGAGCCACTGAAGCCCGGGGATCGCGGCGCTGATGGGTTCGGTTGCGTCGGCGTCGCGGAACAGCATCACGCGCAGGCCCTTGAGTGCCTCGAGGCGCTTGCCCTTCGCGACTTTGCCGACCGCGTCCAGGAGGTCGCTGAGCCTGGGGTCGCCGTCGTGGACCTTGCGCGAAGGGGAGCGGCCGACCCCTCGGAGCTTGAACGACGTTGGCGGGCTGTTCTCCTCGATGCGCTCGTGCGGCCAAGAAAGGCTAAGCCTGGTCGCTTCCGCAGGGTCGCCGAGCGCGGCCTCCAGGTCGCCCTCCAGCGCCCTGATGAGATCGGGTTCGTTCTTGATGGCGACCAGCTGTTCGAGAACGGCGAGGTCGGTGGGTGGGTCCCTGTCCATGATCCTGGCCAGGGCGTCCAGGTCGTTCACGAGCTGCTCGGGCTGCTTGCCGAGGGGCACGCTGAGAGCGTCCGCTCCCCTGATGCGGATGGGTTTCTCTCCTCCGGTCAAGTCCTTCACCTCGGCTTTGGCGACGAGGCGGCTGACGATCTCGCCGTAGTCGCCGACGCCGAAGCCTCGCAGGTGGTCGCCGCCAGGGATGCTGAAGCGGTCGGTGCGGCTCCTGTGGTCGAGGGTCGTGCGCGTCAGAGAGTTCAGGTCTCGAGGGTCGGCCGTGCGGATGGCGATGCGTTGGCCGAACCCGCCGTCCACCTTCGCCTGGTCGAGCAGTTGAAAGCCCATGCCGTAGGTCAGCGCCCATGCCTTCTCGTCCTCGTCGCGGATGAGCAGGACAGCAGCAGCAGTCGCATTCCCGAGCTGGATGGTCGCCCCCGTGAGAGCATGGAGAGTTCCCGCCCAACTCACTGTCGGGGTGCGCATTAGGCCCTGGACGACCAGGGCGGCGCGGCCGGCGACGTCCGTCTCCGTCAGCGTGTAGTCGGCGTCACCGACGTACTTCGCCTGCACGCTCGACGCGAGGTCGACCACGCCCAGGAGCCTGTACAGGCTCGTGCGCGCTGCTACCGACGGCTTGCGTGGCATCCTCCGATGGTCGGCCCTCCTGGCGACACGGCGCTCACGACGCGCCGCAGCCGGCGCGTTGGTTCGCGCTCCTTTCGATGGGAGACCTACCCACCGTTTGCCGAGCCCTGAGGCTGATCCGTTCCGGCCAATCCTCTCGACGAATGAGCACGGACGCCGGGGGGAGTCCCCTGACGTGGTGTAGGTCGTCGGCCACCACGTCGTGTCGTTGACGGACGCGAG
>NZ_JBBAYJ010000056.1 GCF_037153975.1 Aquipuribacter sp. SD81 | reverse complement strand
TGTGCGGGTTGCCCCGGTGCTGGCCTTGGCGGGTTGGTGTGGGTGTGCGTCCGTTTCTTGAGAACTCAACAGCGTGCCAAAAATCGATGCCAGTAATATATAGCCCTGTTTTTGCAGGGTTTTGCTATGGATTGTTTTCGCGGATGTCCTGCCTGTGTCTCTTCGGGGGCTCGGTGGGTTGAAGCATCTACGGAGAGTTTGATCCTGGCTCAGGACGAACGCTGGCGGCGTGCTTAACACATGCAAGTCGAACGCTGAAGCCCAGCTTGCTGGGTGGATGAGTGGCGAACGGGTGAGTAACACGTGAGCAACCTGCCCCCCTCTCTGGGATAACTCCGGGAAACCGGGGCTAATACCGGATATGAGCGTCCCGCGCATGCGGGGTGTTGGAAAGTTTTTCGGTGGGGGATGGGCTCGCGGCCTATCAGCTTGTTGGTGAGGTAGTGGCTCACCAAGGCGACGACGGGTAGCCGGCCTGAGAGGGCGACCGGCCACACTGGGACTGAGACACGGCCCAGACTCCTACGGGAGGCAGCAGTGGGGAATATTGCACAATGGGCGAAAGCCTGATGCAGCGACGCCGCGTGAGGGATGACGGCCTTCGGGTTGTAAACCTCTTTCAGCTCCGAAGAAGCGCAAGTGACGGTAGGAGCAGAAGAAGCACCGGCTAACTACGTGCCAGCAGCCGCGGTAATACGTAGGGTGCGAGCGTTGTCCGGAATTATTGGGCGTAAAGAGCTCGTAGGTGGTTCGTCGCGTCTGCTGTGAAAGTCCGAGGCTCAACCTCGGATCTGCAGTGGGTACGGGCGGACTGGAGTGCGGTAGAGGAGATCGGAATTCCTGGTGTAGCGGTGGAATGCGCAGATATCAGGAGGAACACCGGTGGCGAAGGCGGATCTCTGGGCCGTAACTGACGCTGAGGAGCGAAAGCATGGGGAGCGAACAGGCTTAGATACCCTGGTAGTCCATGCCGTAAACGTTGGGCGCTAGGTGTGGGGTCCTATCCACGGGTTCCGTGCCGTAGCTAACGCATTAAGCGCCCCGCCTGGGGAGTACGGCCGCAAGGCTAAAACTCAAAGGAATTGACGGGGGCCCGCACAAGCGGCGGAGCATGCGGATTAATTCGATGCAACGCGAAGAACCTTACCAAGGCTTGACATACACCGGAAACATCCAGAGATGGGTGCCCCGCAAGGTCGGTGTACAGGTGGTGCATGGTTGTCGTCAGCTCGTGTCGTGAGATGTTGGGTTAAGTCCCGCAACGAGCGCAACCCTCGTTCTATGTTGCCAGCGCGTCATGGCGGGGACTCATAGGAGACTGCCGGGGTCAACTCGGAGGAAGGTGGGGATGACGTCAAATCATCATGCCCCTTATGTCTTGGGCTTCACGCATGCTACAATGGCCGGTACAAAGGGCTGCGAAACCGTGAGGTGGAGCGAATCCCAAAAAGCCGGTCTCAGTTCGGATTGGGGTCTGCAACTCGACCCCATGAAGTCGGAGTCGCTAGTAATCGCAGATCAGCAACGCTGCGGTGAATACGTTCCCGGGCCTTGTACACACCGCCCGTCACGTCACGAAAGTCGGTAACACCCGAAGCCGGTGGCCCAACCCCTTGTGGGAGGGAGCCGTCGAAGGTGGGACTGGCGATTGGGACGAAGTCGTAACAAGGTAGCCGTACCGGAAGGTGCGGCTGGATCACCTCCTTTCTAAGGAGCAGCTCCCGCGTCTGCTGGGTTGCCGCCGGTTCTGCTGGTGGTGTGCTGGTGGGTGTGGGCAGTGTTCGGGCTTTGCCGGGGCGAGTGTCTCCGGGGGTCCGTGCTCGTTGGTGGATGCATCGGTTAGTTGGTTGTCGCGCGTCGTGTGCTCCTAGTACGTCTTCGGGTGTCCTGCTGGTTTTGGCTGGTGGGGTGTCTGGGGGTGGGAACGGGGTGTGGGGTGTGTGGCTTCTTGGCACGTTGTTGGGTCCTGGAGGAACGGGCCGGCTGCTGTGCTGTCGTTCTGTCGTGCTGTGGTGCTGCTGTGGTGCGGGTGTGGTGCTCGGGTGTGATGCCTGGGTGTCGTGCTCCGCGTGATGGTGGTGTGACGGTGTGATGGTGTGATGGTGGTGGTGGGTGTTGTTGCTTCTGCTGGGGACTGCTGGTTCCGCGTACCGCTGTCGCGGGGTGCTGGTGCTCGGGTCTGACCGCCTGTTGTGGGTGGTCGGGTCGGGTGCGGGTGGCTCGTGGTGGGTCTGGCGTGGGGTGTGCCGGTGGGTGCTCCTGGGTTGTTGAGAACTGCACAGTGGACGCGAGCATCTTTGTTTCTGTGTCTTTGTTGAGAGCCGTGCTCTCGCATCCGTGGACCCCTTCGTGGGTCTCGCCCGTGGTGTCGGGCCTCTTCGGGGGTCTGGTGGTTCGGGTGTGGGTGTGGGGGTGGTGGCTAAGTTTGTAAGGGCACACGGTGGATGCCTTGGCACCAGGAGCCGATGAAGGACGTAGGAACCTGCGATAAGCCTCGGGGAGTTGGTAACCGAACTGTGATCCGAGGATTTCCGAATGGGGCAACCCGGCCAGAGTCATGTCTGGTCACCTGCATCTGAATGTATAGGGTGCATGGAGGGCACGCGGGGAAGTGAAACATCTCAGTACCCGCAGGAAGAGAAAGCAAATGCGATTCCGTGAGTAGTGGCGAGCGAAAGCGGATCAGGCTAAACCGTCCGCGTGTGACAGCCGGCAGGCGTTGCGCGGGTGGGGTCGTGGGAGAGTGTGGACCGTCCTGCCGGGCGGTCGAGGTGACGTTCGTGTCGTAGCCGAAGGATCTGGGAAGGTCCGGCGTAGTGGGTGAGACCCCCGTAGGCGAAACGGCATGACGGCCTTGGCGCTTTTTCCCAAGTAGCACGGGGCCCGAGAAATCCCGTGCGAATCTGCGAGGACCATCTCGTAAGCCTAAATACTCCCTGGTGACCGATAGCGGACAAGTACCGTGAGGGAATGGTGAAAAGTACCCCGGGAGGGGAGTGAAATAGTACCTGAAACCGTGTGCTTACAAGCCGTCGGAGCCTAGCCCCTCGTGGGTGGTGACGGCGTGCCTTTTGAAGAATGAGCCTGCGAGTTAGCGGCACGTGGCGAGGTTAACCCGTGTGGGGGAGCCGTAGCGAAAGCGAGTCCGAACAGGGCGTTTGAGTCGCGTGTCCTAGACCCGAAGCGAAGTGATCTACCCATGGCCAGGGTGAAGCGCGGGTAAGACCGCGTGGAGGCCCGAACCCACCAGGGTTGAAAACCTGGGGGATGAGCTGTGGGTAGGGGTGAAAGGCCAATCAAACTTCGTGATAGCTGGTTCTCCCCGAAATGCATCTAGGTGCAGCGTCCCGTGTTTCTTGCCGGAGGTAGAGCTACTGGATGGCTGATGGGCCTCACCAGGTTACTGACGTCAGCCAAACTCCGAATGCCGGTAAGTGAGAGCGGGGCAGTGAGACTGCGGGGGATAAGCTCCGTAGTCGAGAGGGAAACAGCCCAGACCACCGGCTAAGGCCCCTAAGCGTGTGCTAAGTGGAAAAGGATGTGGAGTTGCCCAGACAACCAGGAGGTTGGCTTAGAAGCAGCCACCCTTGAAAGAGTGCGTAATAGCTCACTGGTCAAGTGATTCCGCGCCGACAATGTAGCGGGGCTCAAGCACACCGCCGAAGCCGTGGCGTTCGCACGTGTACTCGGCCCACTCGTTCGCGGGTGGGTCCAGGTGTGTGGACGGGTAGGGGAGCGTCGTGTGCCGGGTGAAGCGGCGGGGTGACCCAGTCGTGGACGGCACACGAGTGAGAATGCAGGCATGAGTAGCGAAAGCAGAGTGAGAAACTCTGCCGCCGAATGACCAAGGGTTCCAGGGCCAGGTTAATCCGCCCTGGGTAAGTCGGGACCTAAGGCGAGGCCGACAGGCGTAGTCGATGGACAACGGGTTGATATTCCCGTACCGGCGAAGGACCGCCCATACCGAACTGGCCGATGCTATGCGCCTGAAGCCTCACCTGCCGCGCTTGCGTGGTGGGTGGTGGTGGAGCGCGCGACCCAGAGCCGTAGTAGGTAAGCGTGTTAACAGGAGTGACGCAGGAAGGTAGCCTCCGCGGGGCGATGGTTGTCCCCGTCTAAGCGTCCGAGGGCGCAGCGTTGGTAAATCCGCGCTGCAGCGTGAGCAGGCCTGAGGCGTTACAGTGACCGCGTATGCGGGAAGTTGGGTGATCCTATGCTGCCGAGAAAAGCTTCGACGCGAGGTTCTAGCCGCCCGTACCCCAAACCGACTCAGGTGGTCAGGTAGAGAATACCAAGGCGATCGAGTGAACTGTGGTTAAGGAACTCGGCAAAATGCCCCCGTAACTTCGGGAGAAGGGGGGCCGGAGGCGTGAGAGCGCTGATGGCCGCAGAGACCAGGGAGAAGCGACTGTTTACTAAAAACACAGGTCCGTGCTAAGTCGTAAGACGCTGTATACGGACTGACGCCTGCCCGGTGCTGGAACGTTAAGGGGACGGGTCAGACGCAAGTCGAAGCCCAGAACTTAAGCGCCAGTAAACGGCGGTGGTAACTATAACCATCCTAAGGTAGCGAAATTCCTTGTCGGGTAAGTTCCGACCTGCACGAATGGCGTAACGACTTCTCCACTGTCTCAACCGCAGACTCGGCGAAATTGCACTACGAGTAAAGATGCTCGTTACGCGCAGCAGGACGGAAAGACCCCGGGACCTTTACTATAGCTTGGTATTGGTGTTCGGGACGGCTTGTGTAGGATAGGTGGGAGACTGTGAAGCGGCCACGCCAGTGGTCGTGGAGTCATCGTTGAAATACCACTCTGGTCGTTCTGGACATCTAACCTAGGTCCGTCATCCGGATCAGGGACAGTGCCTGGTGGGTAGTTTAACTGGGGCGGTTGCCTCCTAAAAGGTAACGGAGGCGCTCAAAGGTTCCCTCAGCCTGGTTGGCAATCAGGTGTCGAGTGTAAGTGCACAAGGGAGCTTGACTGCGAGACAGACATGTCGAGCAGGGACGAAAGTCGGAACTAGTGACCCGGCCGTGGTGAATGGAAACGCGGTCGCTCATCGGATAAAAGGTACCCCGGGGATAACAGGCTGATCTTGCCCAAGAGTCCATATCGACGGCATGGTTTGGCACCTCGATGTCGGCTCGTCGCATCCTGGGGCTGGAGTCGGTCCCAAGGGTTGGGCTGTTCGCCCATTAAAGCGGCACGCGAGCTGGGTTTAGAACGTCGTGAGACAGTTCGGTCCCTATCCGCTGCGTGCGTCGGAGATTTGAGAAGGGCTGTCCCTAGTACGAGAGGACCGGGACGGACTAACCTCTGGTGTGTCAGTTGTCCTGCCAAGGGCACCGCTGATTAGCTACGTTGGGAAGGGATAACCGCTGAAAGCATCTAAGCGGGAAGCCTGCTTCAAGATGAGATCTCCATGCCCCTTTGAGGGTGAGAGGCTCCCAGCTAGACTACTGGGTTGATAGGCCGGAGGTGGAAGCGTGGTAACACGTGCAGCCGACCGGTACTAATAAGCCGATGACTTACCATCACACACACCCCCGGTGACGGGTGGTGTGGCGGTCTCTTCGTAGACACGATCCTGATGGTGTTGCGCGTCCACTGTGCGGTTCCCGAGAACCCAGACCGAGCAGCACCCCCACCCCGCGGCAGCGCGTCAAGCGCGTGCCGCGACGTGTGGGGGGTGCGCCCTGGGACAACTCGATACTGTTACGGCGGTCATGGCGAAGGGGAAACGCCCGGTCCCATTCCGAACCCGGAAGCTAAGCCCTTCAGCGCCGATGGTACTGCGTGGGACACTGCGTGGGAGAGTAGGACACCGCCGGACACCCTTTGAGGACAGGCCGCCCCCACCCGGGGGCGGCCTGTCCTGC
>NZ_JBBAYJ010000055.1 GCF_037153975.1 Aquipuribacter sp. SD81 | reverse complement strand
CCCCGCCGACCGTGCGGGTGTCGACGACCCCGACGCGGACCGGCGCCCCGGCGGCGGCCGCCTGGGCGGCGTCGACCGTCCCGGACAGCGCCCCCGACAGGTGCACCGACACCGCGGCAGAGGCCCCGGCGTCGGCGACCTGCGCGTACGCGGCGGTGAAGCCGTCCGGAGACGGACGGCTCGTCGTGGTCCGCCGCCCACGACCGAGCTCGGTGAGGAGGTCGGCGACCGGCTGGTCGGTCTCGCGGCGGGGCTCGCCGTCGACGAGCACGTCGAGCTCGACGGTCGCGACGGCGGCCTCGGGAGCCCACGGGTCCCCCGGGTGCGGCACCGGCGCACCGCCCATGCGGGCGGTGGAGTCGGTGACGACCGCGGTGCGCCTCACGCCGGCGTCACACCACCACGTTGACCAGCGACGGCGCCCGGACGACGACCTTGCGCACCTCGGCCCCGCCGATCGAGGCCTGCACGCGCTCGGAGGCGAGCGCGAGCCGCTCCAGGTCGTCCGCGGAGATGTCCTTCGGCACGTCGAGCCGGTCGCGCACCTTGCCGCGGACCTGCACGACGGCCGTGACGGAGTCCTCGACGAGCAGGCTGTCGTCGACCGTCGGCCAGCCGGCGCGCGCGACGCACGGAGAGTGCCCGAGCGCGGCCCACATGTCCTCGGCGGTGTACGGCGCGACGAGGCTCAGCAGCACGGCCACGGCCTCGACGCCCTCGCGGACAGCGGGGTCCGCCGGGCCGACCGCCGGGTCGTCGACGGCCTTGCGCAGCGCGTTGACGAGCTCCATCGTCCGCGCGACCACGACGTTGAACTTCAGCGCCTCGACGAGCTGGCCCGCCTCGTGCACGGTCCGGTGCGTCGCGCGGCGCACGTCGACGGACCCCGTCGCCGCGTCCGCGCCGGGCGCGCTCGTGACGTCCTGCGCGAGCCGCCAGGCGCGGGCGAGGAACTTCGCCGATCCGGTCGGCGACAGGTCGGCCCAGTCGATGTCGTCCTCGGGGGGCCCCGCGAACACCATGGTGAGGCGGATCGCGTCGACGCCGTGCTCGTCCAGCTGCTCGCCCAGGCGCACGAGGTTGCCCCGCGACTTGCTCATCGCCGAGCCGTCCATCTGGACCATGCCCTGGTTGAGCAGCCGGGCGAACGGCTCGACGGGCCCGACCATGTCCATGTCGTGCAGCACCTTGGTGAAGAAGCGCGCGTACAGCAGATGGAGGATCGCGTGGGTCACGCCGCCCACGTACTGCTCGACCGGCATCCAGCGGTCGGCCTGCTCGCGGTCGAACGGCGCGGTGTCCAGCTGCGGGGACAGGAACCGCAGGAAGTACCACGAGGAGTCGACGAAGGTGTCCATCGTGTCGGTGTCCCGCTCCGCCGGACCGCCGCACGACGGGCACTCGGTGCGCACCCAGTCCGTCGCGGCGGCCAGCGGCGAGCGTCCCTTCGGCGACAGGTCGAGGCCCTCGCTCGACGGCAGCTCGACCGGCAGCTGGTCGTCGGGCACCCGGACCTCGCCGCACGTCGGGCAGTGCACGATCGGGAACGGCGTGCCCCAGAAGCGCTGCCGCGAGATCAGCCAGTCCCGCAGCCGGTACGTCGTCGTCGGCCCGCCCAGGCCGTCCTCGGCCAGCCGGGCGGAGACCCGCTCGATCGCCTCGGCCTTGCGCAGGCCGTCGAGGTCGCCGGAGTGCACGAGCACGCCGTCCCCGGTGGTCGCCTCCCCGCTCCTCGCGGGGTCGGGCAGCGGCTCGCCGTCGGCGTCGCGCACGTCGACGACGACCCGAACCGGCAGGTCGTGCGCGCGGGCGAAGTCGAGGTCGCGCTGGTCGTGCGCGGGCACGGCCATGATCGCGCCGTGGCCGTAGTCGGCCAGGACGTAGTCCGCGGCCCACACCGGCAGCCGCTCGCCGTTGACGGGGTTGACCGCGTGGGTCTGCAGGAACACGCCCGTCTTGGGCCGGTCGGTCGACAGCCGCTCGATCTCCGTGGTCGAGCGCACCTCGGCGAGGTACGTCTCGAACGCCTGCCGCGTGTCCTCGTCGGCCTGCGCGGCCAGCTCGGCGGCGAGGTCGGAGTCGGCCGCGACCACGAAGAACGTCGCGCCGTACAGGGTGTCCGGGCGCGTCGTGTAGATCGTGACGGGCTCGTCGCGTCCCTCGAGCACGAAGCGCACGTCGGCGCCGGTGGAGCGGCCGATCCAGTTGCGCTGCATGGCGAGGACCTTGTCCGGCCACTGCCCCTGCAGCTGGTCCATGTCGGCCAGCAGGCGGTCGGCGTAGTCGGTGATGCGCAGGTACCACTGCGTGAGCTTCCGCTTGGTGACCGCGGCACCGCAGCGCTCGCAGCGCCCCTGCACGACCTGCTCGTTGGCCAGCACGGTCTGGTCGTTCGGGCACCAGTTGACCTGGCTGGGCCGGCGGTAGGCGAGGCCCTGCTCGTGCAGGCGCAGGAACAGCCACTGGTTCCAGCGGTAGTAGGACGGGTCGCACGTGGCGAGCACGCGGTCCCAGTCGAACGCGCACGCGTAGCGGCGCATCGACGCCTTCTGCTGCTCGATGTTGTCGTAGGTCCAGCGCACCGGGTCCGCGCCGCGCTTGATGGCGGCGTTCTCCGCGGGCAGCCCGAACGCGTCCCAGCCGATCGGGTGCATGACGTCGTAGCCGCGCTGCAGCCAGTACCGGGCGATGACGTCGCCGAGGGCGTAGGCCTCCGCGTGGCCCATGTGCAGGTCGCCGGAGGGGTACGGGAACATGTCGAGCACGTACTTGCGGGGGCGCTCGTCGCCGGGCAGGCCGCTCGCGAAGGGTGTCGCCTCGTCCCACACCGGCAGCCACCGCCGCTCGATGGCGTGCGGGTCCCACCGCGCCGGGCGGTCCTCCACGTCGGCCGGGGCCCCCGCGGTCGAGGGGCTGTGCTGGACGTCCTGGGTCACGGCTGTCTCCTGTGCTCGTCGCGTGCGTCGTCCGGGGCGGGTCCGTCGGGCATGCAAAAGCCCCTCGCTCAGGGAGGGGCCGCCGCGCTGGTCCACGTCCGGGCAGGTGCCCCGGGGCGGTCTGCTCAGCGCGGCCCGGTAAGGAGGCGACGACGACGCACGGGACGAGGATAGCCGGGACCGGCGGGCGGCGTCGTCCTCGTTCCGCCAGCCTGGGCCCGTGACGCTCAGCCGCGGCATCCTCGTCGGCCACGGCCGGCCCGCCTTCGAGGCGGCCGCCGAGCACCTGCTGACGTGGGGCGCGCACCGCGACGCGGGGCTGCGCGTGACGGCGGAGGCGGACCGCGTCACGCCCGGCACGACGGTCTCCCTCGTGATCGGCCGCCCGCCGCTCGCGGTCACGGCACGCTGCGTCGTGCTCGCCGTCGTCGAGGAGCCGCGCGAGCGCGGCTTCGTCTACGAGGCGCTGCCGGGTCACCCCGAGCGCGGCGTGCAGCACTTCCGCGTGAGCCTCGCCGACGACGGGACGGTCAGCGCCGTCGTGCACGCCGAGTCCGCGCCGGCCTCACTGCTGGCGAGGCTCGGCGGGCCCGTCACCGCGCTCGTGCAGCGTCGGGTCGTCGACGGCTACCTGCGGGCGCTGCGCCGGGCGGGCCTGGCGGCCGAGGACCGGGTCTGTCCGGTGGGACCGGGGTGAGCCCGCCCTGACCGGGCGGGACCCCTCCTGCGGGTGGAGCTGAGGGGACTCGAACCCCTGACCCCCTCCATGCCATGGAGGTGCGCTACCAGCTGCGCCACAGCCCCGCGGTCCGAAAGCATAGACGGTCCGCGCCGTCACGACGAAACCGCTGGTCAGGTGACCGCGACCGGCGCCGCCCCCGACGCGGCGAGGACGGCCGCCACGGCGTGCGGCGGGACGTTCCAGCCGCGCAGCCGCCACCGCTCCCGGCCGTCACCGGTCCGCTCGAGCACCGCGGCGGCGAGGTTGCCCAGCGGCACGAGCGAGCCGCGGAGCGCGGGCAGGCCGAGCAGGTGCGCGACCGCGGCGCGGGCGCTCGCACCGTGACCGACCGCGACGAGCACACCGTCGCCGTCCTGCTCGTGGGGCAGGTGCTCGAGGACGGCCCCGGCCACCCGGGCGCCCGCCTCGCTCGGTCGCTCGGCGCCGCCGAGCGGTACGTCCTCGCCGCTGCGCCACGCGCGGTACCGCTCCGGGTCGAGCGCGGAGATCTCCGGCTGCAGCAGGCCCTGCCACGTGCCGGCCGCGACCTCGCGCAGGCGCGGGTCGGGGAGCACCGGGACGCCGAGCGCGGCCGCGAGCGGGTCGGCGGTGTCGCGGGCCCGGCGCAGGTCGCTGGCGACGAGCCGCGGCGCCCGGTCCGCGAGCGCCGCCGCGAGCGGGGCCGCCGCCGCCTCGGCCTGCGAGCGCCCGGCCTCGCTCAGGTCGGTGTCGTGCTGGCCCTGGAACCGCGCGGCCGCGTTCCACGTCGTCTCGCCGTGCCGGAGCAGGACCACGAGGCCGGCCACGGCGCTCAGCCCACCGGACCCTGGTCGGCGTCGAAGGCGTCGTCGCCGCGCCGGCCGCGAGCGTGCTCGGGCAGCGGCACGACCGGGCAGTCCTTCCACAGCCGCTCCAGCGCGTAGTACTCGCGCTCCTCGGCGTGCTGCACGTGGACGACGACGTCGGCGTAGTCCAGCAGGACCCAGCGGCCGTCCTTCTCCCCCTCGCGCCGCACCGGCTTCGCGCCCATGCCGCGCAGCCGCTCCTCGACCGCGTCGACGATGGCGCGCACCTGCCGGTCGTTCGGCGCGGACGCGACGACGAACACGTCGGTGATGACGAGCTGGCCGGACACGTCGAGGGCGACGACGTCCGTCGCGAGCTTGTCGGAGGCGGCCTCGGCCGCCGCTGTGGCGAGCTCGACCGCGTGGCTGCTGGCGTTCACTGGGGCTCCTGGGGGTGCATGCGGGTGTGCCTGGGGTTCACGACGTGGCCGGTGACGGGGTGGCGCGGGCGGCGAAGTCCTCGCCGAGCACCACGACCACGTCGGTGTCCACCATCGCCTGGTTGTTGACCTGCAGCGCGTCGGTGCCGACGCCGAGCGCGGCCGCGACGGCCCGCCCGGCGGCCACGTCCGCGTCGTCCTGGGAGGCCACGAGGACCGTCGTCGTCTCCTGGCCGAACTCGGCGGCGTTGCCGCCGCCGGCGTAGCGGAGGCCGGCGGCGACGAGCAGGTCCCGGGCCGGTCCGACGAGCCCCTGCGTGCCGATGCCGTTGCGGACCTCGACCCTCACCTCGCCGACCGCGGCGAGCGGCAGCAGGGCGCCGGCGAACCGCTCCCCCAGCGTGCCCGCGACCGCGTCGCGGTCGACGCTGCGCACGGAGGCGTCGCCGGCGGTCACCTCGCGGGTCGGCAGCACGACGGCCTCGGAGCTGCCGCCGCCCGCGCGTCCCGCCGCGCGCGCGAGGACGGTCGCGACGCCGGTGTCGACGGCCGCCCGCGCGGGCGCGGACGCGCCGGTCGTCGTACCGGTCGTCGTGCCGGTCGTGCCGTTCGCGGGGTCCGTGCCTCCGGTCACGCCGGCCGCGGCGAGGACCGACACGGCGTCCTCCGGGTCCGACGGCATCGCGGCGACGAGCGAGGTGAGGACGGCCGAGAAGCGCGCGAGCCCCGCCTCGGGCGGCTCCCCCTCCGCTCCGTCGGTGACGAAGGCGACGGCCTGCGTCCCCGCGAGCCGCTGGTCGTCGCCGGCGGGGACGAGGACCTCGCTCGTCACCACCTCGCGCGGGACGTCGACGACGACACCGCCGACCCCGTCGACCAGGCTCGCCAGCTGTGTGCCGTCGAGGGTGAGGACCTCGTCGACGCGCAGGCCCAGGGTGTCCTCGACACCGCGGCGCAACGAGTCGGCGCCGAGCTGCGCGGCCCGCCACAGCGGCACCGCGGCGGCGTCGGCCACGACGAGCTGCAGGTCCGGGGGCAGCAGCAGCGTCGCGAGCCGCGCGTCGTCCGCGCCGAGGAGCGCGGCGGCGTCCACCTGCTCGCCGGCCGCCAGCGTGAGGGCGAGGGTCTGCTGCGCCGGCGCGTCCGGGGGCGGCACCACGGCCGTCGCCTCCCCGGACCCGCGGGTCAGGCCCGCGACGAGAGCGACGACGAGGAGCAGCACGACGAGGAGCACCCCCGCGAGCGCGAGCAGGTCGACCCGGTCGGGGCGGCCCCGCCGCAGCCGCGACCACGCCGCGCGCGGCGACCACGACGCGTCGTCGCCGACGGCCTCGCGGGGGGCCGTGGGTGTCGGGGTCGGCCGGGGGGTGCCGTCGGTGACGTGCGAGCCACGGGCGGCCGTGGCCCGGTCCTGCCCCAGCAGGGCCGCGTCCCAGTCCGGCTCCTCGTCCGGGGCGTCGACGGCGGGCTCCGGGGCCCGCGACGCGAGCCGCTGCCCCGGCCGGTCCTCGGGCCGCTGCCGCTCCGGCGGCGGGGCCCCGAGCCCGGCCGCGCCCCCGGCGGACGCGACGGCCTCGGGGCCCTGGCCGCCTCCCAGGCGGCGGGCGC
>NZ_JBBAYJ010000054.1 GCF_037153975.1 Aquipuribacter sp. SD81 | reverse complement strand
GGGTGCCCCCGGCCGCGACGCCCGCGGCGTCCCGCCCGTCGTGCCCGCGCTCGCGGGCGCGGCCGCCGTCGTGTCGTACGCGTCGCGGGTGCTGCCGGCGCAGCGCGCCGCCGCCGACGGCACGGCCGGGTCCGCCCGCTCGGCCACCATGACGGGGCTCAAGGCGTTCGTGCTGCTGCAGGCGGGACTGCTCGCGGGGCTCGGCCGGCCGCTGCAGGCGCTCGGAGTACTCGGTCTCGGCCGCACCGGTCGGCTGCTCGCGCGCTTCGGGAGCCCGACGTGAGCGCGGAGCTCGTCGCGGAGGCGCCGTTCGCCGTCGGGTACGGCACGAACGGCTTCGCCGACCACCGCCTGCCCGAGGCGCTCGACGTCCTGGTCGAGCTCGGCTACCGCAGCGTCGCCCTCACGCTCGACCACCACCACCTCGACCCCTTCGCCGACGACCTGCCGGCACGGACCGAGCGGGTGCGCCGCGAGCTGGACCGGCGCGGGCTCGCGGTCGTCGTGGAGACCGGCGCGCGCTACGTGCTCGACCCGTTCCGCAAGCACGAGCCCACCCTCGTCGGGACGGACGGCCGGTCGCGGCGCGTCGCCCTGCTCCGGCTCGCGCTGCAGGTCGCGCGCGACCTCGGCGCGGACGCGGTGTCGTTCTGGTCCGGCGTTCGGCCGCTCGGGTGCCGTCCCGAGCAGGGCACCGAGCGCCTGCTGCGCAGCCTCGAGCAGCTGCTGCCCGAGGCGGAGGCGGCCGGTGTCCGGCTCGCGCTGGAGCCCGAGCCCGGTCACCACGTCGGTGTGCTGCAGGAGGCGCTCGACGTCGTCGAGACCCTCGGCCGCCCGGCCGCCCTCGCGCTCACCGTCGACGTCGGGCACAGCGTGTGCAACGAGCCGCAGCCGCCGCAGGAGACACTGCGCCTCGCGGGCGACCTGCTCGCCAACGTGCAGCTCGACGACATGCTCCCGGGCGTGCACGAGCACCTGCCGTTCGGCGAGGGCCACGTCGACCTGCCGGCCGTGCTCGGCACGCTCCTCGAGCTCGGCTACCGCGGACCGGCCGCCGTCGAGCTCCCCCGGCACTCCCACGCGGCCCCCGCCGTCGCGCGGCAGAGCATGGTCGCCATCCGCAACGCGCTCGCCGAGGCCGGCTCCCGCGCGCAGGCCGCGACGGCCGGGGTGCCGTCGTGAGCGCGTGGGGCGTCGCGGACTGGGACGCCGGGCCCGCCCGCTGGGCGGACGCGCTCCAGTCGCGGCTCGCGCCGGAGGCCCGGCAGCGCTGGCAGGGCGTCCGCGACCGGGCCGCGGCGGGCACCCCGCTCGACGTGGTGCTGCCGGGCGTCTCGCGCGCCGTAGGGCGCGAGCGGCTCGACCCCGACGACGACGGCGCCTTCGCGGGCGGCGTCGACGACCTCGCCCGGGCGCTGCTGCTCACCGAGGGCCCCGTCCCCGCGCAGGACGTCGCCACGCTGCGCTCGCTGTACGACGTCGGGGACGCCGCGGAGCGCCGGGCCGTGCTGCGCGCGCTGCCGCACGTGGCGGCCCGGGCGGCGGCGGGCGGCGACCGCGACCCCGCCGCGACCGTCCTCGTCGAGGACGCCCTGCGCGCCAACGACACCCGGCTCGTGGCCGCCGCGGTCGGCGCCGCCGACCTGCTCGACGCGGACGGCTTCCGGCAGGCGGTCCTCAAGTGCCTGTTCGTCGAGGTGCCGCTGGAGTGCGTGCAGGGCCTCGCGCGCCGCGCCGACGGACCGCTCGCCGCCATGACGGCCCGCTTCGTCGCCGAGCGCGTCGCGGCCGGGCGCGCGGTGCCCGACGACGTCGTCCTGGTCCTGCCGCCCAGCAGCGCCGCCGTCGCCGAGGCCCGGCTCGACGACCCGGCCCACGACGCCCACGACGACCGGCGCGCGGCGGCCGCCGCGGCCCGACGCCTGCTGGGGGTGCCCGGGCGGCCCGCCCCGCACGCCCCCGCCGAGGAGACCTGATGCGCATCTTCGACCCGCACATCCACATGACGTCGCGCACCACCGACGACTACGAGGCGATGCACGCCGCGGGCGTGCTCGCCGTCGTCGAGCCGGCGTTCTGGCTCGGCCAGCCGCGCACGAGCGTCGGCTCCTTCGTCGACTACTTCGACTCGCTGCTGGGGTGGGAGCGCTTCCGGGCCTCGCAGTTCGGCATCGCCCACCACTGCACGATCGCGCTCAACCCCAAGGAGGCGAACGACCCCCGCTGCACGCCGGTCCTCGACCTGCTCCCCCGCTACCTGGAGAAGGACGGCGTCGTCGCGGTCGGCGAGATCGGCTTCGACTCCATGACGGCCGCGGAGGAGGACGTCTTCGTCCGCCAGCTCGCGCTCGCGGTCGAGCACGGCCTGCCCGCGATGGTCCACACCCCGCACCGCGACAAGGCGGCGGGCACGCGTCGCACGCTCGAGCTCGTCGAGGCCTCCGGCATCGACGCGGCCGACGTGGTCGTCGACCACCTCAACGAGACGACCCTCGGCGACGTCGACGCCGCCGGCTGCTGGCTCGGCTTCTCCGTCTACCCCCAGACCAAGATGGACGAGCACCGGATGGTCCGGATCCTCGCCGAGCGGGGCACCGCGCGCGTCCTCGTGAACTCCGCCGCCGACTGGGGCCGCAGCGACCCCCTCAAGACGCGCAAGGTCGGCGAGGCGATGCTCGCGGCCGGCTTCTCCGACGACGACGTCGACCAGGTCCTGTGGCGCAACCCCGTGGAGTTCTACGGCCGCTCCGGGCGGCTCGTCCTCGACGACGTGCGCACCGAGCTCGGTGCGGAGTTCGAGGGCAGCTCCGTCCTGCGGGGCCCGCGTCAGGACCCCACGGACGCCGTCGGCGCCTGAGCATGCGGCTGACGCGCCCCGACGGCACCACCGTCCACGTCTCCTACTGCACGAACGTCCACCCCGCGACCGACCTCGACGGCATCGTCGAGCAGCTCCGCGTCCACGCCGCGCCGGTCCGGGAGCTGCTCGGCGTGCCGGTGCTCGGGGTCGGGCTGTGGTTCCCCGCCGCCGTCGCCGCCGCGCTCGCCGAGGACGCCGCGGCCGGCGGCCGTGCCGTGGCGGACCTGCGCGGGGAGGTGGAGCGGCTCGGCCTGGAGGTCGTCACGCTCAACGCCTTCCCCTACGGCGACTTCCACGGCCAGGCGGACAAGAAGGCCGTCTACCGACCGGACTGGACCGAGCCGGCCCGCCTCGCCCACACCGTCGCGTGCGCGCGGCTGCTGGCGGCGCTGCTGCCGGCCGACGTCGCGGCCGGGCCCGGCGGCACCGTCAGCACGCTGCCGCTCGCGTGGCGGGAGCCCTGGGACGCCGCGCGCGCCGCGCTCGCCGGCGACGCGCTCGCGGGCCTCGCCGCGGCCCTCGACGACCTCGCCCAGGACGGCCCGCGCGTCCGGGTGGGCCTGGAGCCGGAGCCCGGCTGCGTGTGGGAGGTGCTGGACGACGCCCTCGATTCCACGCACGGCCTCGCGGCGCTGCTCGACGGCCGGGACCCGGGCGGGCACGTCGGTGTCTGCCTCGACACGTGCCACAGCGCGGTCGGCTTCGACGACCTCGCCGACGCCCGCGACCGGCTCGCCGTCGCCGGCGTCGACGTCGTCAAGCTGCAGGCGTCCGCGTCGCTGCACGTCGACGCACCCGGGGACGAGGCGTCGCGGGCCGCCGTCGGCGCCTTCGCCGAGCCCCGCTTCCTGCACCAGACGCGCGAGCTCGCCGCCGACGGGCGCGTGCTCGCCGTCGACGACCTGCCCGAGGCGCTCACCGCCCTGCCGGGCCACGGCCCGTGGCGCAGCCACGTCCACGCCCCGCTGCACGCGGACTGGGACGGCCCCGTACGGCCGGAGACCGGCCCGCTGCGCGCGGCCCTGGCGGGCCTCGTCGTCCCGGGCGTCGTCGACGTCGTGGAGGTCGAGACCTACACGTGGTCGGTGCTGCCGGCGCAGCAGCGCGACGCCGCGGGTGGCAGCCTGCTCGCGGCGGGCCTCGCGGCGGAGCTCGCGTGGGTCCGCGACCGGCTCACCCGCCCGGCGTCGACGGCGCCGACCGACCAGCTGCCCGAGGAGGCACCGTGACCACACCCGTCCTGCTGCTCGACGTCGTGGGCCTCACGCCCCGCGCCCTGGAGGACATGCCGCGCCTGAGCCGCGTCGCCGACACCGGCTTCGCCGCCCCGCTCGGCACCGTGCTGCCGGCCGTCACGTGCAGCGTGCAGTCGACGTTCCTCACCGGGCTGCCGCCGTCGGGCCACGGCGCGGTCGGCAACGGCTGGTACTTCCGTGAGCTCGGCGAGGTCTTCCTGTGGCGCCAGCACAACCGGCTCGTGCAGGGCGAGAAGGTGTGGGAGACCGCACGGCGTCACGTGCCGGGCTTCCGCGCCGTCAACGTGTGCTGGTGGTACGCGATGGGCATGAGCACCGACGTCACGGTGACGCCGCGGCCCATCTACCACGCCGACGGGCGCAAGTCCCCGGACTGCTACGTGCGCCCCGCGGAGCTGCACGACGAGCTCGTCGCCGAGCTCGGCGAGTTCCCCCTCTTCACGTACTGGGGCCCGACCGCGGCCCTGGACTCCAGCGAGTGGATCATCGGCGCCACGCGTCGCCTGCTGCCCGGCGCCGACCTCACCCTCGCCTACGTCCCGCACCTCGACTACGACCTGCAGCGCTTCGGGCCGCGCTCGCCGGAGGCGCGCCGTGCCGCACGCGAGCTCGACGCGGCCCTCGCGCCGCTGCTCGACGACGCGGAGCGGCAGGGCGTCACCGTCGTCGCGCTGTCGGAGTACGGCATCACCGACGTGTCGCGCCCGGTCGACGTCAACCGCGTCCTGCGTCGCGAGGGGCTGCTCGAGGTCTACACGCAGGCCGGCATGGAGTACCTCGACCCGTGGGTGTCCCGCGCCTTCGCGGTCGCCGACCACCAGGTCGCGCACGTGTACGTCCGCGACGCCGACGACGTCCCGCTCGTGCAGCGTCTGCTCGCGGGCGTGCCGGGCGTCGCGGAGGTCCTCGACGCCGACGGGCAGCGCGAGCACGGGCTGGACCACGAGCGCTCCGGCGAGCTCGTGCTCGTCGCCGAGGCCGACGCGTGGTTCACGTACTACTACTGGCTCGACGACGACCGGGCGCCGGACTTCGCGCGCGGCGTGGAGATCCACCGCAAGCCCGGCTACGACCCGGCCGAGCTCTTCTTCGACCCCGCCGACCCCACGGCCAAGGCGAAGGCGGGGCTGCAGCTGGTCCGCAAGAAGGTGGGCCTGCGCTACAGCATGCAGACGGTGCCGCTGGACCCCCGCTGGGTGCGCGGCAGCCACGGCCGCCTGCCCGACGACCCGCAGGACGCGCCCGTCCTGCTGTGCAGCGACCCGTCGCTGGCCCGCGGGGCGCTCGCCGCCACCGAGGTGCGCGACCTCGTGCTCGCCGCCTGCGGCGTGCCGGTGCCGGCCGAGGTCTGACTCCGGCGCTCTGCCGCCCGCCGGGGGCGGGCGGTCGCCGGCCCGTCGCCGCGCGCTCCGCCCCGCCACCGACGCACACCCTGTACGCCTGTGGCCACGTGGCACGCGCGGCACAGCCCACCGACGCACACGCTGTGCGCCTGTGGCCACGTGGCTGGCCCCAGGGCGCCCACCGACGCACGCCCTGTGCGCCCGTGGCCGCACGGCCCGCCCGGTGGCGGCCCGGGACGCGACGTGGCCGCCCCCGCCGGAGCGGGGACGGCCACGGGTGTCGCCAGGTGGTGCGGGTGGTGCCGGGCGTCTCAGTACCTGACGGTGCGCAGGTAGTTGTAGCCGACCTGCGCCGTGGTGAGCGGCGTGATGTCGGGCAGGTCGTTCTCGACGATCCACTCGCGGACGCGGTGGTTGTCGAACAGGAGCGGGAAGTCGACGAACCCGGTGCCGACGTCGGCGAAGGCGTTGCCCGCGAAGGGGTCGAGACCCGGCTCGCGGTCCTTGACGTGGTACTGCAGCGTCTCCTGCGGCGCGGCGTTGATGACGTCCGCCGCGAAGCGGCTCGCGGTCGCCTCGGTCGCCTCGCCCGTCTGCAGGCCGCCCGTGACGGCCCAGAACAGGTCGACCTCGAGGTGGACGAGCGACGGGTCGAGCCGCTCGGTGAGGATCTCCCAGCCGGTTGAGCCGTCGTCCAGCGTGAGCGAGAACTCGTGCGCGTGGTTGTGGTAGCCGTAGCGCAGCCCGTAGGTCTGCGCGACAGCCGCCTCGGCGTTCATCTGGTCCGCCCACGCGCGCCACTGGTCCGCGGACTCCGTGCGCAGGTAGGGGACGACGATGAACTGCTGGTCGAGCGTGACGGCGGCCTCGAACTTGGCCTCCATGGCGGCCTGGCTGTTCGAGATGCCCTCGTGGCTGGAGGACGCCGTGATGCCGGCGGCGTCGAGGAGGTCCTTCATCTCCTCCGCCGAGTAGCCGTAGCGGCCCGCGAGCTCCACCCGGCGGTAGCCGTAGCCGGCGAGGCTGTCGAGCACCGACGACACCGTCTCGGCGTTGGTGATGGAGCGCAGCGTGTACATCTGGATGGAGATCAGCCCGGGCGGTACCGGCTTGCCGCGGCCGCGCGAGCCGGCGGCGGCGTGCGCGGGGGGCGCGGCGAGCGCCGGGCCGGCGCCGGCGAGGACGGCGGCG
>NZ_JBBAYJ010000053.1 GCF_037153975.1 Aquipuribacter sp. SD81 | reverse complement strand
GTGCGCGGCGCGCGGCCCGCTCCCAGCCGGCGAGGCGCAGCAGCCCGGCGGCGGCGTCGAGGTCCCGCGCGGCGACGGGCAGCGCGCCGTCGGCCTGCGCGCCGACGGCGCCGAGCACCTCGACGTCCACGGCCCGCAGCACGTCGCCCGCCAGCACCACGCGGAGGCGCAGGCCCGCCGGCCAGGCCGGCAGGACCGGCCCGAGCGGGACGGGCAGCACGTCCATCTCGAGCCCGTCGCGGTCCTCCTCGCCCGAGGCGAGCGGCCGGTCGCCGCCCGGGGGGTCCGTCGGGCGGTCGGCGGCGTCGGTGCGGGCGGCCGCGGTGTCGGCGAGGGCGGCGGCTGCCGTGTCGAGCGCGGCCTGCGCCGCCTGGCGCAGCACCGGGCCCGGGGGCGTCACGGCGACGTCGACCCGGACGCGCGGCCCGGGCATGTCGTCCCACACGGTCGCGACGGCGTCGCCGAGCCCGCCGTGGGGGGCGCCCGCGACGGCGAGCACGTCGGCGTCGGCCGGGGACGCGGCAAGCACCCACCCCCGCGCGTCGCACGCGGCCTCCACCGCCGCGCGGGCCGCGCGGGCACCGGGCACCTCGACGACGAGCACGTGCGCCCGGTCGAGGGCCGGGCCGCTCAGGACCACCGCAGCGCCCCCTCGCGCCGCGCCCACACCACACCGGCCATGAGGACCCCGAGGAAGACGAACATCTCGACGACCGCCGCCCAGCCCTCCGTCGCGACGACGACCGCCCACGGGTACATGAAGAGCATCTCGACGTCGAAGGCGAGGAAGATCATGGACAGCAGGTACCAGCGGGCGTGGAAGCGGGACAGCGCGTGCTGCCTCGGCCGCTCGCCGGACTGCGTCGGGGAGGCGCCGTGGGGCGTCCGCGCGACGGCGGTCCGCCGGTGCAGGAGGTGGGCGAGGCCGACGACACCCAGCCCGCAGGCCAGCACGACCGTCAGCGCCAGGTAGCCCTCCACGAGATCCACGCAACACCCCGTGGCCCGGCGCCGCCAACCGGCGCGCGGCATGATCGACACGTGCGTACCTCCCCCGGCCACGGTCCGGCCGCCCCGTGAACGGCCGACGGCTCGTCTCCTCCGGCGGCCCCTGGGAGGAGTCCGTCGGCTACTCGCGGGCCGTGCGCGTCGGTGACCGGGTGTGGGTCGCGGGCACGACCGCGGCCCTCGCCGACGGCGTCGTCGGCGGCGACGACCCCGCTGCGCAGGCGCGCGAGGCCTGGCGGCGCGTGCTCGCGGCGCTCGAGGAGGCAGGCGCCGGTCCGCAGCACGTCGTGCGCACCCGCACCTACCTCGTCGCCGCGGCCGACGCGGACCGGGTGGGCGGCGTCCACGGCGAGCTCTTCGGCGGCCCGACCGGTTCCCGCCCCGCGAGCACCATGGTCGTCGTCGCCGCCCTCGTCCGGCCGGACCTGCTCGTCGAGGTCGAGGCCGAGGCCGTGGTCCACGACACGTGACGACCACGGCCGGGCGGACCGGTCCGCCCCGCGCGTGCGGGACGATGGCCCGGTGATGCCCGCGTGAGCGCCGCCGTCGCGGCCTGGCTCCTCGCCGCCGGAGGCGCGGCCCTCGCCACCTTCCTCGCCGAGTTCGGGGACAAGTCCCAGCTGCTCGCGGCCGGCCTGTCCGCGCGGCTCGGCCGCAGGGTCGTGCTGCTCGGCGTCGCGCTCGGCATCGTCGCGGTCCAGCTGCTGGCGGTGGCCGTCGGCTCGATCGCGGGCGCGCTGCTGCCGGCCCGACCCATCGGCATCGTCTCCGGGGTGCTCTTCGTGCTCGTCGGGCTGTGGCTGTGGCGCGAGACCACCGGCGGGCACGACGACGAGGGACCCGAGGACGGGGCGGCCCCGGGCGGCCTGTCCGGCCGGCTCGCCACCGCCACCGGCCGCAGCGCGGTCCTGGCGGTCGCGACGACGTTCGCGGTCGGTGAGATGGGAGACAAGACCCAGATCGCCACCGTCGCGATCGCGACGCAGCAGGACCCGGTGGCGACCTTCGTCGGCGCCTCGCTCGGGGTCTTCGCGGCCAACGCCATCGCCGTCGAGGTGGGCGCGCGTCTCGCCGCGGTGCTGCCCGAGCGGGTCGTGCTCCGCGGCTCGGCGGTGCTCTTCGTCGTCGTCGGCGTCGTCGTCGCGGTGCTCGCCGCCCGGGGCTGAGCCGGCCACGCGCCGGAGCGGACCGGCGCGAGCGCACCTCAGAACGGGTGCGCCGCCCCCACCAGGCGGCCGTCGACCGGCGCGCCGTCCTCCTCGCCGGGGTCGCCGTCGTCGTACGCGGCGTCGTCGTCGTGCTCGGCACGACCCGTCTCGACCGTCCCGACGTCCTCGCCGTACCCCGCACCGGGGACCGACGCGTCGTCGCCGGCCTCCTCGCGCCCGTCGACCATCTCCTCACGCCCCTCGTCCGCCCCGTCACCCGGCGCGGCCGGCTCGCGCCGCCGCCGGTTCGACAGGTACGTGGCCGTGCCGAAGGTGAGCTCGACCCCCACCGCGTCGGCCTCGACCTCGGCCGTGGTCCGGTCCTTGCCCTCCCACTCGTAGTCGCGCACCCGCAGCCGGCCCTCCACGAGCACCGGCGTTCCGGGCGCGAGGCAGCCGGCGACGTTGGAGGCGAGCGAGCGCCAGGCCGTCACGCGGTACCAGCTCGTGCCGGCGTCGACGTAGCGCTGCTCCTCGCGGGAGAAGGTCCGCTCGGTGACCGCGAGACGGAAGTCGGACACCGCCGCGCCCTGGGGCGTCGCGCGGAGGGTGGGGGCGGTCGCGACGTTGCCGCGCAGGCTGACGCGGGTCTCGGTGAGCATGAGGTCTCCTTCTGCTGGGGCGCCGACGCCGTGCCGGCCGCTCAGCCGAGACTCGCCCGGTCGGACGCCGCGCGCGACGGGTCCGGGCGCCCGCTGTGGACACCGGGCCCTCGGGCGGCCTGTGAGGACGTCACGCACAGCCGACGCGGCCGCCCGGACGGGGACGCGTCGGGGCCGAGACGCGTGAGGCCGGGGCCTCGTCAGGGGCGCAGCAGGTCCCGGCAGCGCCGGTGGTCCCCCAGCACGTCGGCGACGGGCAGGAGCACCCGCTCGCGCGCGACCTTCGCCACGGCGACCTCGAGCCGGGTGCGGGCGTCCCGGGCCCGCGCCCGGGCCCGTGCGGGCACGAGGGCGCCCGCCAGCACCGACAGCACGAGCCCGCCCAGCAGGCCGACGAGGAGCAGCCCCGTCGGCGCGGGCAGCCACGACGGCGACCCCGGCAGCGCCGGCACGTCCGGGTAGGGCACCTGGAGGAAGTCGAGGGCGAAGAGGGCGACGAGGCCGAGCAGGCCGAGGAGCGCGAGCGCCGCGAACACCCACTGCAGCGCACCGACGACGACCCACCACCGGGGACGCCGGAAGGCGAGGTCGGTGCGGACGACCGCCTGGTCGAGCGCGTCGCGGAGGTCCTCCGTGCGCACGGGGGCCTGCCGCACCGACTCCGCCCACCGCGGCGGCATGCCCTCCGTCGCCCGCGCCACGAGCTGCCGCTCGGCGAGGTCGACGCGCGCGAGCTGGGCGCGCGTCGGCTCGGGCACCGAGGAGCGCGCAAGCCCGCCGAGCTCCTCCCCCAGGGAGGGGTCCTGCACCCGGAGCCGGCGCAGCGGGTCGCGCCGCAGCCGGCCGAGCCAGCGGGTGTACGGCCACCCCGTCGCCAGGCCCGCCTGGCGGCGGTAGTCGGCCTCGACGGCCTGCACGACCGTCGGGACCGAGGCGGCGGTGGCGAGCGCGTCGGTGAGGACCGGGTCGCCGTTGACCTCGTCGACGGCGGGCTCGTCGTCGGCGCAGCCCGCGCGCAGGTCGGCGGCCACCTCGCGCAGGGCCGCGCGGGCCCGTCCCAGCGCCATGGCGCGCGAGGCGACCGCGTCGGCGAAGAGGCCGCGGAGCTCCTCGACGCCCTCCCCGGTGACCGCCGAGGTCGCCATGACGGTCGCGCGGGGCAGCCCGTCGGCGTCGACGAGCCGGCGCAGGTCGGCGAGCACGGCCTCGCGCTCGTCGGGGCGGAGGCGGTCGACCTGGTTGAGCACGACGAGAAGCACGTCGTCGTGCCCGCGCAGCCGGGCGAGGTAGTCGGTGTGGAGGGCCTCGTCGGCGTACTTCTGGGGGTCGACGACCCACACGAGCAGGTCGATGCGACCGAGCAGGCGGTCGACGTCGTCGCGGTGCGCCTGCACGCGGGAGTCGTGGTCGGGCATGTCGAGCAGGAGCAGCCCGTCGAGGTGGCCGTGGCGGCCCTCGACCAGCTCGCTCGTGTGCTCCGTGCGGTGCCGCTCGGGCACCGCGAGCCAGTCGAGCAGCGGGTCGGCCCCGGTCCCCCACACGCACGCGACCGGGTCGCCGGTGGTGGGACGGCGGACCCCGACCTGGCTGATGGTGAAGCCCGCGACGGCGTTGAACAGGCTCGACTTGCCCGAGCCCGTCGCCCCCACGAGCGCGACGACGGTGTGCTCGATGCCGAGACCGGCGCGGGCCTCGGTGCGGGCGAGCTCGTCCTCCGCGGCGGCGACGCGCTCCGGCTCGAAGCGGTCCCCGCCCACCGACAGCGCCTCGCGGATCCGGCCGGTGAGGTCGGGGACCTCGACGGCGGGGTCGAGGTAGTCCCGGCGGTCGCGCGCCGCACCGCGGCGCGGCCGGCGCCGGCCGGGGACGGACGCGCCGGCACCCACGGCGGTCGCGCCGCCGCTGCCGTCGGGACTCACCGTGCCTCCTCCAGCTGCTCCAGCGCCACGCGGAGCCGGGCCCCGGCGTCGGCGACCGGGGCCGCCTCCACCCACCGGCGCCGCTCGGTCTCGAGCAGGGCGCCGACCCGGTCGAGCAGGTCGGCGCGCGCCCTGGCGGCCAGCGAGCGGACGGCCTCGTCGCCGAGGATCGCCTCGAGGAGCCGCTGGCTCACGACGGCGGTACCACCGGCGATGGCGAACTCGCCGCCGGTCAGGCCGGCGGTGTGGCCGAAGACGACGAGCATGAGGACGAAGCCGACCCCGTTCACCCCGAGGCTGACGGCCCGCGCCTGGGCCTTCTTGCCCTCGCCCTGCTCGGAGACGAGGGCGATGACGGCAGCCTGCCAGTCCCGGACGAGCCGCTCGACCGCCTCGTCGGTGCCGTCGGCGGGTCGTCCCAGCTGCGGTCGCTCCCGCAGCAGCGCGGCGCCGGCGGGGCGGGCCCGCCACTCCCGCGCGGTGTCGCCGGCGGCGGCCGTGAGCTCGGAGACGACGAGGGCGTGCGTCGAGGACTGCAGCGCCTCGCCGAGCTTCTCGACCGGCGCGCGCCTGCCCCGCACGAGCCCGACGACGCGGTCGCGCGCGCGGGAGACCCGCGACTCGAAGCCGCGCCACAGCTCGCCGGTGCCGAGCGCCTCCTGCCAGCGGGCGAGGACCTCGCCGCGCAGCACCGAGCCGTCGGACAGCGCGGTGTCGAGCCGCTCGCGACCGCTGACGTACCGGTCGCGGGCGAGCGTGCGCAGCTCCGTGGCCGCGGCGTTCTGCTCGTCCGCGGCGGCGGCCACCCTCGTCACCCGCTCCCCCAGGGTGTTGAGCGCCCCCGTGACGGTCCGGCGGATGACGACCCCCCGCGCCGCCTCGTCCGAGGCCAGGCCCGTCAGCCAGCTCGCGAGCGGGGCCACCACGCGCCGCGGCAGCAGGCCGCCGTCGACGTCGGAGTCCGGCACGGTGAACATCGGCGACGCGCCGAGGCCGTTCGAGGCGAGCATGCCCGCGAGGTCGTCGCGGACCTCGGTCATGGCGGCGGGCGGCACGCGGTTGAGCACGACGGCGAGCGCCGCCGCGCGCGCGGCGGCCTCCTGCAGCAGCCCCCACGGCACGGCGTCGGCGTAGCGGGCGGCCGTCGTGACGAACAGCCACAGGTCGGCGGCGGCGAGCAGCTGTGCGGCGAGCGCGCGGTTGGAGTCGACGACGGAGTCGACGTCGGGGGCGTCCAGCAGCGCGAGGCCGGGCTGCAGCGCCTCGTCGGCGACCACGCGGACCGTCGTGATGGGTCGGTCCGCCGGCAGGTCCTCCTCGGGGCCGTGGACGCGCGCGAGCCCCGGCAGGACCCGCAGGTCGGCGAACCAGTGGGCGTCGCTCGGGTGGTGGACGAGCACCGGGGCGCGGGTCGTGGGCCGCAGCACGCCGGAGCGCGAGACCTGGTTGCGCAGCAGGCTGTTGACCAGCGTGGACTTGCCGGCGCCCGTCGAGCCGCCGACGACGACGAGCAGCGGCGCCTCGAGCCGCTCCAGGCGCGGCAGCAGGTAGTCGTCGACCTGGCGGCACACCGCGGCGACGAGGTCGCGGTCGGCCTGCACCCCGCTCACCTCGTACGGCAGGTCGACGGCGCCGAGCTCGGCGCGCAGCGCACCGAGCGCCGCCACGAGGCTCGCGCCGTCCACGGTCGTCACGGCCCCCAGAGTGCCCGCGCGATGATCGTGAAGCGAGCGGGCGCGCGGGACGGCCCCGTCGCCTAGCATCGCCCCACCACGCCGGGAACGGCGTCCCGGAAGCAGCAGGAGCCCCTCGCACGATGACGTCCAGCACCACGCCCGGGGGCGCGGTCGCGGCCCTGCGCGCCGCCACCCGGGAGCAGCACGCCCGTGTCGAGGCCGCGCTCGACCTCCTGTCGCCGACCGTCGACGTGGTCGACGTCGCGAGGGCCGTGACGGTCCTCGCGGCGTTCTGGCGCGACGCGGAGGCCGGTCTGGACGCGTGGGCCGAGGCCGAGCCCGCGGACGCCCGTCGGCTGCGCTGGCCCGAGCGGCGGCGCGCGGACCTGCTGGCCGGGTGCGCCGACCTGCTGGCCGGCGCGGCGGGCACCCCGGCGTCCGCCGCCGGGGCGCCG
>NZ_JBBAYJ010000052.1 GCF_037153975.1 Aquipuribacter sp. SD81 | reverse complement strand
GGCCGGGGCGTCGGCCGGGGCGTCGGCGCGGCCCGTGCCGGGGCCGGTCGCGGCCAGCGACCCCTGCGCGGCCTGCGCGTCCGGGTCGGGGACGCCGGGGGCGGCGCCGTCGCGGTCGGTGACCCGGTCGCTCACCCGTGGCCCCGCCGGCCGGTGCGGTGCTGCAGGGTCACGCCGAGGCGGGCCGCGGCCAGGCGGACCGCCCGGCGCTCGTTGGGGAACGCGAGCCGGTGCTCGAGGGCGTCCATGGCGACCCACGCGGCCTCGACGGCCTCGTGGTCGGGGTCGTTGTCGACGGTCACGGTGCCGCCCGTCGCCTCGAGGAGGAACAGGTGGACGGTCTTGTGGATGCGGTGCCCGTCGGCGAAGAACCAGTAGTCGATGGCCCCGAGGGACTCCAGCACCCGCCCGTCGATGCCGGTCTCCTCGGCGATCTCGCGCACCGCGGCCTGCTCGGGCGTCTCCTCGCCCTCGAGGTGGCCCTTGGGCAGGCACCACTCCAGGCGGCCGGCCCGGTTGCGGCGGCAGATGACGGCCACGCGCGGGGGCGCGCCCGAGCGGTCGACCACGAGGCCCCCGGCGGACACCTCTGTCCTCACGGGTGCCGGGCTCATCGCGCCAGGGTAGCCGCGCGGTCACCGCGCGCAGGGCGGCCGGGCGCTCACCCCGTGCAGGCCGGCCGGGCGGGCCGGGCGGGCCGGGCGGGCCGGGCGGGCCGGGAAGGCACCTACTCTTGTCGGTCGTGCCCGAGGACCGTCCTGCCGCCCTGCGCCGCGCGACCGCGGCCATCGCCCGGCTCGCACCGCAGCTCGGTGACCTCGGGAGCCGCTTCGCGGCGGCCGGTCACGAGCTCGCGCTCGTCGGCGGGCCGGTCCGGGACGCCTTCCTCGGCCGCACCTCCGGCGACCTCGACCTCACGACGGACGCCCGCCCGGACGAGACGGAGCGGCTGCTGGCCGGCTGGGCGGACACGACGTGGGACGTGGGCCGGGAGTTCGGGACCGTGGGCGGGCGGCGCGGGGACGCCGTCGTGGAGGTCACGACGTACCGGGCCGACGCCTACGACGGCGAGACGCGCAAGCCCGTCGTGGAGTTCGGCTCCTCGCTCACCGAGGACCTGCGCCGGCGCGACTTCACGGTCAACGCCATGGCGGTGCGGCTGCCGGACCTCGCCTTCGTCGACCCGTTCGGCGGGGTCGACGACCTGGTCGCCCGGCGGCTGAGGACGCCGCAGGCGGCCGTCGCGAGCTTCCGCGACGACCCGCTGCGGATGATGCGCGCGGCGCGCTTCGCCAGCCAGCTCGGCATGCAACCGGACGCCACCACTCTCGCCGCCATGGTCCAGCGCGCCCCGACGATCGGGATCGTGTCGGCGGAGCGGGTCCGCGACGAGCTCACCAAGCTGCTGCTGGGCCGCGACCCGCGGGCAGGGCTCGCCCTCCTCGTCGACACCGGGATCGCCGAGCACGTGCTGCCGGAGCTGCCGGCGCTGCGCCTGGAGGTCGACGAGCACCACCGCCACAAGGACGTCTACGAGCACACGCTCACGGTCCTCGAGCAGGCGATCGCCCTCGAGGACGACCACCGCGACCCCGAGGCCGTCGTGCCCGGCCCCGACCTCGTGCTGCGCCTGGCGGCGCTCATGCACGACGTCGGCAAGCCACCGACCCGCCGCTTCGAGCCGGGCGGCGGCGTCAGCTTCCACCACCACGAGGTCGTCGGTGCGAAGCTGACGGCCAAGCGGCTCAAGGCCCTCCGGTTCGACAAGCAGACCGTCAGGGACGTCGCCCGGCTCGTGGAGCTGCACCTGCGCTTCCACGGCTACGGCGACGGCGCGTGGACCGACTCGGCCGTGCGGCGCTACGTGACGGACGCGGGCCCCCTGCTGCCGCGGCTGCACCGGCTCACCCGCAGCGACTCCACGACCCGCAACGCGCGCAAGGCGCAGCGGCTGCGGCTGGCCTACGACGACCTCGAGCGGCGGATCGAGGAGCTGCAGGAGCAGGAGGAGCTCGCGCGGGTCCGTCCCGACCTCGACGGCAACGCCATCATGCGCCTGCTCGACCTGCCGCCGGGGCCGGTGGTGGGCCGGGCGTACTCGCACCTGCTCGCCGTCCGGCTCGACCGCGGGCCGCTCGAGGCGTCGCAGGCCGAGGCGGAGCTGCGCCGCTGGTGGGCCGAGCAGCCGGAGAGCGGCGCCTGAACCGCGACGACCGCGGCGCGGCGACGTGACGACGGGGTGCCGTCGTGGTATCGGCTCAAGACCCGGCCGCGGCGTGCCGAGACCCAGGGGCATGCGTCGCGCCCCCCGACTCGTCCTCGCCGTCGTCGCCCTCCTGCTGGGCCTGCTCCTCGTGCCACCCGCGGAGGCCTCGACGGGCACGCTGTACGGCCACGTCGACCGCTCGCGGACCGCGGCGGGGCTGAAGGTGCTGGTCCGCGACGCGGCGCTGCAGCGGGTCGCGCAGGCGTGGGCGGAGCAGCTCGCGCGCGCGGGGCGGCTGAGCCACAACCCGTCGTACGCCCAGCAGATCCCCGGCGGCTGGAGCCGCGCGGGGGAGAACGTCGCCTACGTCGGGTCCGGCCACAGCGCCCCCGACGACGTCCTGCACTCGATGTGGATGACGAGCGCCGGTCACAAGGCGAACATCCTCGGGGACTACACGACGATCGGGATCGGACGGAAGGTCGACTCCTCCGGCCGCGTGTGGGCCGTGCAGGTGTTCGCGACGTACACCCGGTCCCCCTCGCCCCTGTCGGTCTTCACCGACGTCCAGGTCGGCGAGCCGTACTCCGAGTCCATCGCCTGGCTCAAGGAGCGGGGCATCACGCAGGGCTACGGCGACGGCTCCTTCGGCCGCAAGGACCCGGTGACGCGGGGGCAGATGGCCGCCTTCCTCTACCGCGCCGCGGGCTCGCCCGCCTTCACCCCGCCCACCACCGCGACCTTCTCCGACGTGCGCCGCGGGTCGGCGTTCCACAAGGAGGTCGAGTGGCTCGTCTCCCGGGGCATCGCGAGCAGGGCGTCGGTCTACCGGCCCACCGCCTCGGTCTCCCGGGGCGAGATGGCGGCCTTCCTCGCCCGCGCCAAGGGACCGAGGCCCCTGAGCGTGCCGTCGCGCGCGACCTTCGCCGACGTCCGGCCCGGCACGTACGTCTTCGCGCCCGTGGAGTGGATGGCCCGCGAGGGCGTGGCCGCGTCGTCGGGCACCGCGCCGCGCTACAACCCCGGCTGGTCGGTGACCCGCGAGCACATGGCGGCGTTCGTCTTCCGCGCCTACTCCTGAGGCCCGGGCCCACCCGGGCCCCGTCGCCGGGCGGCCGTCGCGTAGCCCACCCCCACGACCGCGTAGCCGACCGCGATCGCGGCGTACAGCGACCGCGACCAGCCGTCGTCGGGGACGACCAGCGCCCCGAGCGCGGCGGCGGACACGAAGGCGGCGTTGAACACGACGTCGTAGCCGGCGAACGCCCGGCCCCGCAACGGCTCCGACACGCTCGTGTGGACGTGCGTGTCGGCCGCGATCTTCACGACCTGCCCCGCGCACGCGAGCACGAGGGCGCCCGCGGTCAGCGACCACGTCGCGATGCCGAGCACGAACAGCGCCTCGGTGAGCGCCGCGGCGCCGAGCGCGGCGACGACCCAGGCGTCGAGCGCGGGCAGGCCGGCCCGCCGGTGCGGTGCCACGTGCTCCAGGCGGCGCACGGCCGCGGGCGTGACGGCCGCCGCGAGCAGCGCGCCGGCCGCGGCGGCCGCGCCGACGAGCCCGAGCACGCCGAGCCCGCCGTCGACGTCGTCGGCGAGGTAGCCGCGCGCGAGGAGCAACGTCGCGATCGTCGACAGCCCGAAGGCGACGCGGTGGGCCCCCACGACCGCGATCGCGTCGCGCGCGGGCGGGCGCCGCCACAGGTGCACGACCCCCTCGCGCAGGCCGCGCAGCACCGCCGCCACCGCCTGCCGGCCGCTCGCACCGGTCGGGGCGTCGGGTCCGAGCGCGCCCCGGGCGAGCCGCAGCGTGAGCAGGGCCGCGGCCCCCCACAGCAGGCCCCCGAGCCCGACGACGGCGGCGTCCGTCGCCGCACCGGCGCCGAGCACGAACCGCGCGAGCAGGCCGAGCCCGAAGCCGGCGCCGAAGGCGCCCGTGCCGAGCGTCGGCGTGACGGCGTTCGCCGCGACGAGCAGGTCCCGCTCGACGACCTTCGGCAGCGAGGCCCCGAGCCCGGCCAGCAGGAAGCGGTTGAGCGACAGCGCCGCGAGCACGAGCACGTAGAGCCCGGTGAGCGTCGCCCCCTCGAAGCGGCCGCCGGACGCGGCCACGAGCCCGGCGACGGCGAGCGCGAGCACGACGCGGACGGCGTTGCTCACGAGCAGCACGCGCTGGCGGGGCCAGCGGTCCAGCAGGACCCCGGCGAAGGGCCCGACGAGCGTGAAGGGCAGGACCGCGACCGTCAGGGCGCCCGCGACCAGCGGCGCGGTGGGCGCCGTCGTCGGGTTGAACAGGACGAAGCTCGCCAGCCCCGCCTGGAAGGCCCCGTCGCCGAGCTGGCTGGCGAGGCGGACCGCGAGCAGGCGCCGGTAGCGCCCGTCGCGCAGGACGAGGCCGAACCCGCGGCTGCCCGGCGAGGTCGGGACGGCCCGCCCGTCGTCGTGCACCCGGGCCGTCACCGGCGGCCCCGGCCGGGCAGCGCGTCGCGGAAGGTCCACCACCGGTAGGCGGTGTAGTTGAGCACCGCGTTGGTGAACGCCGACAGCAGCCGGGCGAGCAGCAGCGGCAGCCCCAGTGCCGTGAGCACCGTCACGCCGAACACGACGAGCAGGTAGTCGGCGCCCACCTGCGGCAGGAAGCGGCGCAGCTGCCCGCGCACGTGGCCGTGGGCCGCGTCGAAGGCGAACCAGCGGTTGAGCGCGAAGTTCAGCGCGTACGTGAGGGCGAAGGCGACCGTCACGCTCGCCTGGGCGGGCAGGGGCGTCGTGGCGTCGAGCAGCGCGAGCACCGCGAGGTCGAAGCTGAGCCCGACCGCGCTGAAGGCGAGGAACCGGGTGAGGCTGTGCCGGTAGAGCGCGAGCAGGCGCGCGCGGGGGCCCGCCGACCGTGCCTCGACGGGCCCCTCGCCGAGCCCGTCGTCGACCCGGTCGGCGGTGCTCACGCGCCGCGGCTCACTCGCCGCGGATGAACGCCTCGACGCCCGCGCGGCCCTGGTCGTCCGGCAGCTGCACGGGCGGCGACTTCATGAAGTACGTGCTCGCGGCGTGCACGGGACCGCCCAGGCCACGGTCCTTGGCGAGCTTCGCCGCGCGGACCGCGTCGATGATGACGCCGGCGGAGTTCGGGGAGTCCCACACCTCGAGCTTGTACTCGAGGTTGAGCGGCACGTCGCCGAACGCACGGCCCTCCAGGCGCACGTAGGCCCACTTGCGGTCGTCGAGCCACTGCACGTAGTCGCTCGGGCCGATGTGGACGTTGCGGGCGCCGAGGTCGTGGTCGACGTTGCTCGTGACGGCCTGCGTCTTGGAGACCTTCTTGGACTCCAGCCGGTCCCGCTCGAGCATGTTCTTGAAGTCCATGTTGCCGCCGACGTTGAGCTGGTAGGTCCGGTCCAGCACGACGCCGCGCTCCTGGAACAGCCGCGCGAGCACCCGGTGGGTGATGGTCGCGCCGACCTGGCTCTTGATGTCGTCGCCGACGATCGGGACGCCGGCGTCGGTGAAGCGCTGCGCCCACGCCGGGTCGGAGGCGATGAAGACGGGCAGGGCGTTGACGAAGGCCACGCCGGCCTCTATCGCGCACTCGGCGTAGTACTTCGCCGCGTCCTCGCTGCCGACCGGCAGGTAGCAGACGAGCACGTCGGCGCGCGCCTCGCGCAGGGCGGCCACGACGTCGACGGGCTCGGCGTCGGACTCCTCGATGGTCTCGCGGTAGTACCGGCCGAGGCCGTCGAGGGTGCGCCCGCGCTGCACCGGCACGCCGAGGGGCGGCACGTCGCAGATGGAGATGGTGTTGTTCTCGCTCGCGACGATCGCCTCGGAGAGGTCGAAGCCGACCTTCTTGGCGTCGACGTCGAACGCGGCCACGAACTCGATGTCGCGCACGTGGTAGCCGCCGAAGTCCACGTGCATGAGGCCCGGCACCTGACCGTCCGGCGCGGCGTCGGCGTAGTAGTGGACGCCCTGGACGAGCGAGGCGGCGCAGTTGCCGACGCCGACCACGGCGAGGCGGATGGAACCCATGCGTTCTCCTTGTCGGGGCCGGACGGTCCGGCCTGTCATCGGTGGTGCTGGGGCTGGTCGGTTCCGCCGCCCGGGACCGTGCGGGCCCCCGGCGACGCGGGCCGCTCGGCGGCCAGGCGGGCGTCGGTCCACGACAGCTCCGCCTCGAGGGAGGCGACGCCGCGCTGCAGCCACGCGCGCCGGTAGGGGTCGCGGGTCGACGACGCGCCGTCGCCGCGCCGGGCGGCGGTCAGCCGGTCGAGCAGGCGCGCCCGCCGGCCCTCGAGCACGCGGACGCGGTCCTCGGTGCCCAGGCGCGTGAAGAACGCGAACCGGACGGCGAAGGCGTCGTCGTCGCCGAAGGGCGCGCCGGGGTCGGCGAGCAGGTCGCGGAAGCGGGCGCGCCCGGACCCCGTGACCTCGTAGACGACCCGGTGGTGCCCGCGCGGGCCGCCGGGAGCCGGGTCGGCGTCGCCGGCGGCGTGCGCGACGACGTCACCGCGGGCCTGCAGCCGGCGCAGCGTGGGGTAGAGGGTCCCGAAGCTGAGGGCGGCGCGCCACGGCCCGAGGACGGTCGTGACCTGCTTGCGCAGGTGGTACCCGTGCATCGGCGCGTCCTCGAGGACGCCGAGGACGGCGAGCTCGATGACGTCGGTGCGGCGGGGCACGGCGTGACCTCCGGGGTCGGGTGGCGGAGCGGTGGGCGCCCGGGCCCGTGCGGCAGCGCCTGCCGGTCGGAGCCTGGTCCTGGTACGTCGGCGCGATGTATCGCTGCGATACGTCGACGGCCGCGGGAAACATAGATCGCGCGTGTCACGACCGCCAACTCGGCGCGGTCATACTGGCCCGGATGCCTACCGACACGCCGCTGTTCCCCGAGAGCGCCCGGCCTGCCGGTGGCCGGCGTGCGCCGGCCACGGCGGCGGCCACCGTCGTCCCCAGCGCCCGCCGGGGTGCCCCGGCGTGGCGGGGCGGACCCGTCCGCCCCGGGGCCGCGCCCGTGCGCGCCGCGGGCCCGACGGCG
>NZ_JBBAYJ010000051.1 GCF_037153975.1 Aquipuribacter sp. SD81 | reverse complement strand
ACACGGCCACGGCGACCCTGGCGTGCACGGGGGCGGTGACGTCGACGCGGACCCACCGCGCCGGCCCCGCGCCCGCCGCGGGCGCCGCGGGCGCCGCGCCGTGCGCCGCGCCCGGGGGAACGGTGTCGCGGCGGCGCAGGCCGACGACGGCGCCGCGACGCGGCACGCCGTCGGCGAGCACCTGCATGACGGGGTGCTCGTGACCGGCCATGGGCCGGCCGTCCTCGCGGACGAGGCCCCACGACGGGTCGTGCCACGTGAGCCCGACGACCGCCTCGGCCGCGACGCCGAGGGCGTGCGCCGCGAGGGCGTCGGCGGCCACGACCCGGCCGACCGCGTCGTGCTCGACGACGCCGAGCCCGAGGGCGGCGGCCACCGGCGCGACCGGACCCACCGGAGCCACCGGACCCAGCAGGCCCGTCGCGGACACCGTGCCGGCGTGGGGGGCGGCGGGCGCGGGCAGGTCGACGGGGCTGCCGGTTCGCTGCCGCACGAGCGGCACGACGTGCGGTTCGGTCACCGCTGCAGCGTCGGCGCACGGACCCCCTCGCTTGAGCGGACCGCCCCTCGCACCCCGCCGCGGCGTGCCCCGGTCAGCCGGTCGCGCGCGCCAGCAGGGCGAGCAGGGCCCCGGCGTACGCCTCGACGGCCGTCGCGCCGCCCACGGCGGAGTCGTCGCCGTCCCCCGGCAGCCGGACCGTGACGCGCCAGGCCGGATCGTCGGTGGCGTCGGTCGCCTCGGTGCCGTCGGTGCCGTCGGTGCCGTCGGGGACCCGCTCGAGGCGCCGGAAGGTGCCCCCGAGCAGCCGGCGCAGCTGGTCCTCGTGCGGCAGCCACAGCGCCTGCTCGCTGCCGACGGAGTCCAGCGCCCACTCCACCGTCCCGTTGAAGCCGATGACCCGGCCGCTGGGGAAGTCGTGGACGTCGGCGACCATGTCGGACACGACGAAGACGTCGTCGTCCATGTCGCGGTCGGCGAGCACGAACCGGTCACCCGCGGTGGGGTCCCACCGCAGCCCGGCCGCCCGCAGCCGCCGGGCCGTGGCCGGCGACAGCAGCTCGGCGGCGTCGACCGCCCGGACGCTCACCGGACCTCCCCGGCGCCGCCGGGCCCGCCGCGCTCGCGCTCGGCGAGGAAGCGCTCCAGCTCGGCGCCGAGCTCGTCGCCGTCGGGCAGGTCGTTGCGCAGGTCGCTGCCGGCGGTCTCGGCGAGGGAGTCGTACTGCTCCTCCAGCGCCCCGACGACGGCGGCGACCTCGCTGCTCTTCGCGACCTCCACGTCGATGTCGCTGCGGGTCTGCGCCGCCCGCACGCGCAGGCCGGACACGTCGACCGGGTGCCCGCTCACACCGGACAGGTGCTCGAGCAGCACCGCGGCCGCCTCGGGGTAGTCGGCCTGGGCGACGTAGTGCGGCACGTTGACGGTGAAGCCGACGGCGTCCAGCCCGGCCTCGCCGAGCCGGTACTCCAGCAGCCCGCCCACGTGCCCCGGCACGCGCACCTGGCCGACCCACGCCCGGCGGCCGCGCACCAGCTCGGCGCGGGTGCCGTGGGCGATGACACCTGCGGGCCGGGTGTGGGGCACGCCCATGGGGATCGCCGCCAGGCCCACGACGAGCCGGACCTGCAGGTCCTGCACGAGCCGGACGGCCGCCCGCGAGAAGGCGCCCCAGCGGTAGTCGGGCTCGGCCCCGTGCAGCAGCAGCAGCGCCTGCGCCGGGTCGTCGTGGCGGCGCAGCAGCGACACCGTGACGTGCGGGGGCTCGTAGCCGGTCCAGCGGTCGGTGTCGAAGGTCATGACCGGGCGGCGGCTGCGGTGGTCGACGAGCGCGTCGGCGTCGAAGTGCGCGACGTCGGTGCGGTGGTGGTCGACGAGCAACGCCTCGACCGCGGCGGTCGCCGCGGAGCCGGCGTCCACGAAGCCCGCCAGGTGGTGCACGAGCACGAGGCCGGGCGGGACCTCGAGCCCGCCGTCCTCCCCCACGCCGTCGGCGTACCTGAGGAGCTCGTCGCTGTCCGGGCGCTGCACGTGGACCTCCGGGGGGTGGGCGGCCCCGACGGGTGCGCCGGGTGGTGCCGCAACGGTGGCAACGCTACGTGCCCGCGTCCCCATCCCGCCGCCCGGCGTCCCCCTCGCACGGCCCGTCGCCGAGACGCGCCAGGCCCGCGCGGTCGGCCGTGCCGAGGTCGTAGACCGACTGGTACGTCGGCGACATGAGCGAGAACGGGTCGCTCGAGTGCCCGAGCCCCACGAGGTGGGCGAGCTCGTGGACGAGGACGGCCTCCGCACGGCGCCGGCCGAGCTCGGCGGGCAGGTTCTCGGCGAACCACGGGGCGTCGAGGACCACGCTGCCGCTCACCCAGCGACGCCGGGAGCCCTCGCCGTACCCGGCCGGGCCCGCGAGGCCCGCGGCCTCGGCGAGGCGGGGGTCCTCCCCGGCGTCGGACCACGCGACGAGCACCGGCGACCACCGCTCGCCGTAGCGCCGCGGGTCCACCAGGCGCCGCGCGGGGTCGGGTCGCTCGTCGGTCTCGCCGTCCACGACGAAGACGAGCCCGGCGGCCTCACCCACCTCCTCGAGCGCGGCCCCCAGTGCGGCGCGACCACCCTGCGGCTCCCCGTCGGGCCGGACGACGACGTGGACGGGTCGGCACGGGTCCCACCGGACCGGCTGCCCGCCCGGCCCCGTGTCGACGAAGGTGTACCCACCCGGGTCGACGACGTCCGGCGGCAGCCGCAGCGGCTCCGCCCGGGCGTCCGGGGGCGGCCCGGGCACCGCCGGTGCGACGGCGTCCGCCGCGCGGTCGACGGCGAGCGACGTCACGAGCACGGCCGCCGCGACCACCACCGCACCGACCGTCGTCACCACCGCCGCGGTGCTGCTCCCGCCGGTCGTCCCCGCACCCACCGGGGCAGCATCGGCGCGGGGGCGACGCCGCGTGAGCCGCGCCGCTCCGGTGCACCCGGGCGGGTGCAGCCCTCAGCGCACGCGGCCCCGGGCGAGCGCCCTCGCGGCCGCGACCCCCGCCACCCCGATGAGCGCGGAGACGACACCGACCACGCCGAGCGTCGCCACCGCCGCCGCGACGGCGGGACCCGGGGCGGGCCGCCAGCGCCCGTCGCGCCTCGAGGCCACGCGACGTCCGTCGAGGACGACGTCGACGGGGGCGCGCCGCAGGTCCTCACGCACCTGCACGGGGACCAGGCGCACGAGCGCGGCCTGCCCCGCGCGGAACGACGAGGCGGAGCCACGGCCGCGCGGCAGGCTGCGCCACAGCGCCCGCGAGCCGTCGACGTCGAGGACGAGGGGCGCCCCGTCGCCCCCGCGCAGCGAGACCGTGGCGGTCGCGCCGTCGGGAGCCCTCACGTGGCAGCGCAGGTCGGCGGCGACGACGAGCACGGGTCGTGCCGCCGTGCCGCCGTCGGGCTCAGGCAGCGCCGGCCCCGCCGCCGTCGCGGTCCTGCGTGCTGATGCGCAGCGTGCCGTCCAGCTTCCACACCGCGCGCGGCGAGGACGGTCCGGTCTCCCGCGGCACCTCGACCGTCATGTCGACGAAGGTGTAGTCGATCACGGCGCCCTTGCCGGTGAGGAACGACCACATCTCGCGGCCGAAGTCGGCGATGTTCGTGGTCTGGCCCTCGCGCACGTCGCTCTCGCTCACAGCTGTCCTCCTGAGGTGGTGGCCGGGCACCCTCCGTCCCCGGTCGCGGCACCAGCCTCACCCGCGGGCCGGGCGCCCGCTCGTGGATCATGGACGCGTCACTAGGGTCTCCCTGTCCGAACCCGGCTCCCTGGAGGACCCATGCCCGACGCCCCCGCCCGCCCCGTCCGGAAGGTCGCGATGCTGACCGCCGGCGGGCTCGCCCCGTGCCTGTCCTCCGCGGTCGGCGGGCTCATCGAGCGCTACACCGAGATCGCGCCCGAGGTCGAGCTCATCGGCTACCTCGACGGCTACGCGGGCCTGCTCGCCGGGCGCAGCACCGCGGTGACGGACGAGGTGCGGCGTGACGCCCACCTGCTGCACCGCTTCGGGGGCAGCCCCATCGGCAACAGCCGGGTCAAGCTCACCAACGCCGCCGACCTCGTGAAGCGGGGCCTCATCGGCGAGGGCGACGACGCGCTCAAGGTCGCCGCGGACCAGCTCGTCGCCGACGGCGTCGACGTCCTGCACACCATCGGCGGCGACGACACGAACACGACCGCGGCCGACCTCGCCGCCTACCTCGCCGAGCACGACTACGAGCTGACGGTCGTCGGTCTGCCGAAGACGATCGACAACGACGTCGTGCCGATCCGGCAGTCCCTCGGCGCGTGGACGGCGGCGGAGCAGGGCGCGCTCTTCGCCCGCAACGTGCTTGCCGAGCACTCCTCCAACCCCCGCATGCTCGTCGTGCACGAGGTGATGGGCCGCGGCTGCGGCTGGCTCACCGCCGCGACGGCGCTGCGGCACCGCGAGTGGCTCGCGACGCAGCAGTTCCTGCCCGCCTTCGGCAACGACCCGCGACGCTGGGACGTGCACGGGGTGTACCTGCCGGAGCTGGAGTTCGACGTCGAGGCGGAGTCGGCGCGGCTCCGCGCGGTGATGGACGAGGTGGGCTGCGTCAACCTCTTCGTGTCCGAGGGCGCCGGTGTGCAGACCATCGTCGCGGAGCTGGAGAAGGCCGGCGAGGAGGTCGCCCGCGACCCCTTCGGCCACGTCAAGATCGACACGATCAACCCGGGCGCCTGGTTCGCCAAGCAGTTCGCGGCGGGTATCGGCGCGGAGAAGACGATGGTGCAGAAGTCGGGCTACTTCTCGCGCTCGGCCGCGCCGAACGCCGACGACCTGCGCCTCATCAAGTCGTGCACCGACCTCGCGGTCGAGTGCGCGCTGCGGCACGAGGGCGGCGTCATCGGCCACGACGAGGAGCGCGACGGGCGGCTGCGGGCCATCGAGTTCGACCGCATCGCCGGCGGCAAGGCGTTCGACACGACCACGCCGTGGTTCCGCCGGCTGCTGCAGGACATCGGTCAGGCCTGAACGTGCGGCTGGGGCGCCGGCGGCGCGTCGTCGTGGTGGGCGGCGGCGGCGCCGGGCTCGCCGCGGCCAGGACGGCCGCCGCGGCCGGGGCCCGGACGACGCTGGTCTCCGCCGGACCCCTGGGAGGGGACTGCACGTGGACCGGCTGCGTGCCGAGCAAGGCGCTGCTGGAGCGGACGGCCCTCGGTGAGGGCTGGGAGCGGGCGCGCACGCACCTGCTCGACGTCCGCGCGCGGATCGCGGCCACCGAGGACGCCACGGCCCTTGCCCGCGACGACGTCGCGACCCTCGCCGGCACCGCCCGTCTGCTGACGGGCGAGGCGGGCGAGGGCGCCCCGGCCCTGTCGGTGCTGGGTGAGGACGGCGAGCGGACCCGGCTGGACGCCGACGGCGTCGTGTGGGCGACCGGCTCGGCCCCGCTCGTGCCCGACGTGCCCGGCCTCGACGCTGTGCCCTACCTGACGAACGAGACGGTCTTCGACCTGCCGGCCGCGCCCGGCTCGGTGCTCGTGCTCGGCGGCGGCGCGATCGGCTGCGAGCTCGCGACCGTCCTCGCCCGCTGCGGCAGCCGGGTCCAGCTCGTCGAGAGCGCACCCCGGCTGCTGGCGAAGGAGGAGCCCGACGCCTCCCGCGTCGTCGAGGCCGCCCTGCGGGTCCTGGGCGTCGACGTCCGGACCGGCGCACGGCTCGTGCGGGTCGAGGCGACCGCCGACGGCGCGCGCGCCCACCTCGCGGGCGGGCCGGGCGCGGGCGTCGTCGAGGTCGAGCGCGTCCTCGTGGCCACGGGCCGGCGCCCGGTCGTCGGCGACGGCGCGGACGAGCCCGGGCACGCGCGCCTGCCCCGCGGGGACCGGGGCGAGGTGGTGACCGACGAGCGGCTGCGCACGCGCGTGACCGGCGTGTGGGCCGCCGGGGACTGCACGGGCCGGCTGCCCTTCACGCACGCCGCGGACGCGATGGGCCGCGTCGCCGGCGCGAACGCCGCCCGCGGCTGGTCCCGGGGACGCGCCCGCTACGAGGAGCGCACGACCCCGTGGGTGACGTTCACCGACCCCGAGGTCGCGCGGGTCGGCCTCAGCGAGGCGCAGGCCGCGGCCGCCGTCCGCGGCGCTCGGGTGGCGCACCTCCCCCACGACGAGGTCGACCGCGCCCTGACCGCCGGGCGCAGCGACGGCTTCGTCACCCTCGTGACCGGCCCCCGGCGCGTGCTCGGCCACCTGGGCGGGGGACGGCTGCTCGGCGCGACCGTCGTCGGCCCGCGCGCCGGCGAGACGATCGCCGAGGTCGTCCTCGCGATGCGCGTGGACTGCTTCACCGGCCGCCTCGCGCAGGCGACGCACGCCTACCCGACGTGGGGCACGGCGGTGCAGGTGGCCGCCGCCCAGACGGTCGGGACGTTCGGGGGGCGGCGATCACGGCCTGCCCGGGCCGAGCCGTGAGGCGCGGGCGCGCGCACCACCCGCACCCGCGCTCGCAGCCGCAGTCGCTGCCGGTGGACCCCCTCGTCCGGCTGCTCGACGCGGCCGGGCGGCGCGTCGGGGGCGTCGGGATCGCCGGGCGGGACCCGGCCGCGGCGCGTGCCGCCGTGCCCGGGCCCGTCGTGGGCCGGGTCCTCGACGCGGTGTACGACCGGCCCGACCCCACCGTCCGGCGCCACGACGTGCGCACCGCCGAGGGGGTCCGCCTCGCCGTGCACACCCCGCCGGTCGCGGCCGGGACGCGGCTGCCGGTCGTCGTGCACATCCACGGCGGCGGCTGGGTGCTCGGCGGCGTCGACGACACGCCGTGGTGGGTGGCGGCGCTCGCGCGCGCGGTGCCCGCGGTCGTCGTGTCCGTCGACTACCGGCTCGCCCCCGAGCACCCCTTCCCGGCGGGCGCCGACGACTGCCTCGCGGCGGTGCGGTGGTGCGCCCGGCACCCCGAGCACGTGGGCAGCGGGACGCTCGTGCGGACGGACCGCGTCGGACTCGCGGGCGACAGCGCCGGCGCGAACCTCTGCGCGGTCACGAGCGCCCGGCTGCGCGACGAGCCCCGTGCCGGGGACCCCGTCGTCGCGGCGCAGGTGCTCGTGTACCCCGCGCTCGACGCCACCCTCGCGAGCCCGTCGGTGGCCCGCAACGCGCACGCGCCGTTCCTGTCGCTCGCGGACATGCGCGCCTTCGTCGCGCACTACCTCGACGGCACCGGCACCGCGCCGCAGGACCCGCTCGTGTCCCCGCTGCACGTGGCGGACCTCGCGGGCCTTCCGCCGACGACCGTGCTCACCGCCGAGCACGACCCGCTGCACGACGAGGGCGTCGCCTACGCGCAGCGCCTGCGGGCCGCGGGCGTGCCGGTCCGCCACACCGACTACCCCGGCGCCGTCCACGGCTTCCTGTCGACGGCGGGCCTCGGTCGCACGCGCGCCCGGCACGCGCTCGACGAGGTCGCGGCCGCGCTGCGGCAGGAGCTCGACGGCCCGGCGGACGCCACCCGGACCGACCCGGCGTGAGCGGGGCGCCTCCCGCCCGGCTGCTGCCCGGGCTCGCCGCCGCGGCGGCGGTCGCGGCGCTGGCGACCGG
>NZ_JBBAYJ010000050.1 GCF_037153975.1 Aquipuribacter sp. SD81 | reverse complement strand
CCCCGCCCTCGGGCGGCGGGCGGTCCGGGCAGCGGCGGCGGCGCGCCGGTGCGGCCGGTCCGGGGCCCGCGCCCCGGCCCCCGCCCCGGCCGCAGCGCCGTCCGGCTGCGGGTCGTGCTCCTCGTCGTGTGCGTCGTCGCGAGCATCTACGCAGGACGGCTGTTCGAGATCCAGGGCGTGCAGTCCAGCGTCCTCGCCGCGGACGCGCTCGAGCTCCGGCTGCGCAGCACGCCGCTGCTCGCGCACCGCGGCGACGTCGTCGACCGCGACGGGGCCGTCCTCGCCACGACCGTCGAGCGGCGCCACATCACGGTCGACCAGACGCTCGTCGCCGACTACGTCGACCCCGAGGACCCGCGCCTCGGCGGGCCGCGGGCGGCCGCCGCGCGGCTCGCGCCGCTGCTGGGAGCGGACGTCGCCGACCTCACCGAGCGACTCGACGGCGACCGGCGCTTCGCCTACGTCGCCAAGGACGTGGAACCGCAGGTGTGGCGCGAGGTCGCCGCCCTGCGCATCACCGGGCTGTTCAGCGAGCAGGCGAGCCGCCGGACGTACCCCTCCGGTGCCGTCGCGGGCGGGCTGCTGGGCTTCGTCGGCGACGAGGGCCACGGCCTCGGCGGGCTGGAGCTGCTGCTCGAGGACGAGCTCGCGGGCACCGACGGCACGCTGCGATACGAGGTGAGCGGCGAGAGCCGCTCGGCCCGGCCGATCCCCGGCGGCGTCACCGAGACCGTGGAGCCGGTCGACGGCTCCGACGTCGTGCTCACCCTCGACCGCGACCTGCAGTACATCGCGGAGCAGGCCCTCGCCGAGGTCGTCAGCACGTCCGGGGCGCAGTCGGCGACCGCGGTCGCCGGCCGGGTCGGCACCGGGGAGCTGCTCGTGCTCGCCAACGCGCCGTCGATGGACCCGAACGACCCCGCGGCCGCCGACGCCGCCGACCGCGGCAACCGCGCCGTCGGCGAGGTCTTCGAGCCCGGGTCCACCTCGAAGGTCATCACGGTCGCCGCCGCGCTGGAGGAGGGCGTCGTGTCGCCCCACAGCCGCTTCGAGGTCGCCGACACGATCGCGCGCGGCGGCACCCGGTTCAAGGACTCCCACCCGCACGCCCTGCAGCGGCTCACCACCGCGGGCGTGCTCGCCGAGTCGAGCAACGTCGGCACCATCCAGGCCGGCGAGGCCATGACCAACGAGCAGCTGCACGCCTGGTTCGAGGCGTTCGGCTACGGCCGGGCCACGGGTCTCGGGCTGCCGGGGGAGTCCCCGGGCCTCCTCGCGGACCCGGCGGACTGGTCCGGCTCGCAGCGCTACACCGTCATGTTCGGGCAGGGCGTGAGCGTCAACAGCGTGCAGATCGCCTCGGTGTTCCAGACCATCGCCAACGGCGGCGTGCGCGTGACGCCGTCGGTGGTCGCCGGCACGCGCGACCCGGACGGCACCCTCGTGCCCCGGGCCACCGGCCAGGCCGAGCGGGTCCTGTCGGAGGAGACGGCCGCCGCGATGACGACGATGCTGGAGTCCGCGGTGTCGGGGGAGACCGGCACCGGCAGCAACGCGGCCGTGCCCGGCTACCGCGTGGCGGGCAAGACCGGCACCGCGCAGCGCTACGACGCGAAGTGCGGCGGCTACTGCGGCTACACCGCCTCCTTCGTCGGGTTCGCGCCGGCGGAGGACCCGCAGGTGTTCCTCGCCGTCATGGTGCAGGACCCCTCGCGCGGCAAGTACGGCGGCCAGCTCGCGGCGCCGGTGTTCCGGACCGTCATGGGGGCGGCGCTGGCGTCGGAGGGCGTCCCGCCCAGCACCGGCGAGCCCGCTCCCTACGACCTCACCTGGTGACCGCCCGTGCTGCCCGCGACCGCACCATCCGCCACGAGCCGTGCCCGCCGAGACGCGGGCGGTAACGTCTCGCGCGTGCCCGGACCGCTTCCCACGCTCGACGGGCTCGCGGCCTCCCACGGTCTGCGGGTGCTCGGGACCGACGTCGCCGCGGTGGCCGGACGGCCCGTGACCGGGGTCACCCTCGACTCGCGGCGCGTGCAGCAGGGCTGGCTGTACGCCGCGCTGCCGGGGGCCCGCACCCACGGTGCGCGCTTCGCCGCGCAGGCGGTCGACGCCGGCGCCGTCGGGCTGCTCACCGACGCCGAGGGGGCGGACATCGCCCGCGACGTCCTCGCCGGGGCGGCGCCGGGCGGCGCCGGGGCCCCACCGGTCCCGCTGCTGGTCACCGACGACCCGCGCGGCGCGCTCGGCCCCGTCTCGGCCGAGGTGAACGGCGACCCCTCGCACCGGCTCGCGCTCCTCGGGGTGACGGGCACGAACGGTAAGACGACGGTGTCCACGCTCGTCGACGACGTGCTGCGCGGGCTCGGCCTGCCCAGCGCGCTCATCGGCACCATCCGCGCGCGCATCGGCGACGACGCGCTGCCGAGCACTTTCACGACGCCGGAGGCGCCGGACCTGCAGGCGCTGCTGCGCCGCGCGGCCGACGCCGGCTGCCGCGTGGTCTCCAGCGAGGTGTCGAGCCACGCGCTGGAGCAGCGGCGGGTCGACGGCACCCGCTACGCGGTCGTGGCCTTCACGAACCTGTCGCGGGACCATCTCGACCACCACGGCACGATGGCGGCGTACTTCGCCGCGAAGCTGCGGCTGTTCACCGGCGGCTTCGCGCCGGCGGCCGTCGTCGGGGTCGACGACACGTGGGGCCGGGACGTCGCGGCGGCTGCGCGCGACGCCGGCCTCGAGGTCGTGACCGTCGGCACCGCGGGTCCGGCGGGCACGGCGGGCGCCGCGGGCACGACGGGCACCGCGGGTCCCGGGGCCGCACGGGCGGACGGCGGCGCGCGTCCCGACGTCGTCGTCGACGTCGTCGAGACGACGGACGACGGGCGTCAGCGTGTGCGCCTGGACCCCCGCGACGGCGTCCTCAGCGGGACCGACGGCCCGCTCGAGGTCGACCTGCCCGTGCCCGGCGCGTTCAACGCCGTCAACGCCGCCCTCGCGGTCGTGCTCGTCGACGTCCTGCTGCGCCGCGAGCCGGGCGTCCTCGCGGGCGCGGAGCACCCCGGGGCGGTCGCGCTCGCGGCCCTCCTGTCCCACGCGGGGGGCGTCCCGGGCCGCATGGAGCGGGTGGCCCCGCGCCGGTCCGGCGCCGACGGCGCCCCGCTCGTCGTCGTCGACTACGCGCACACCCCCGACGCCGTGGCGGGGGCCGTCGCGGCGCTCCGCCCGGCGACACCGGGCCGGCTCGTCGTGGTGCTCGGGGCGGGCGGCGACCGCGACCCCGGCAAGCGGCCGGGGATGGGGGAGGCCGCCTCCGCGGCCGACCTCGTCGTCGTCACCGACGACAACCCCCGCGGGGAGGACCCGGCCGCGGTCCGCGCCGCCGTCCTCGCCGGCGTCACGGCCGAGGTCCGCGAGGTCGGCGACCGCGCCGAGGCGGTCCGTGTCGCGCTGGCGGCGTGCGAGGGCCCCGCGGACACCGTGCTCGTCGCCGGCAAGGGCCACGAGACGGGCCAGACCGTCGCCGGCACGACGCACCCCTTCGACGACCGCGAGGTGGCACGCGACGCCCTCGACGACTGGCTCGCCCGGCGCGGCGCGGCCCCGGGGGGCGGCTCGTGATCGCCCGGGACGCCGCCGAGGTGGCGGAGGTCGTGGGCGGCCGGGTGCTCGAGGGCGCGGCGCCCGCGGGCGCCGGCGACACCCGCGACCCGCACCCGCTGACCGGCGTCGCGGTCCTCGACTCCCGGGTCGCCGGGCCGGGCGACCTGTTCGTGGCCGTGCCCGGCAGCCGCGTCGACGGCCACGACCACGTGGCGGGTGCCGTCGGTGCCGGGGCCGCCGCGGCGCTCGTGCAGCACGAGGTGCCCGGTGCGGAGTCGCTCGCGGCCCCGCTCGTGCTCGTCGACGACACGCCCGCTGCGCTCACCACCCTCGCCCGCTGGACCGCGGCCCGGGCCCGCGAGAACGGCACCCGGACCGTCGGCATCACCGGCAGCGCGGGCAAGACGACGACCAAGGACCTGCTCGCCGCCGTCCTGCGCGCGCTCACCGCGACGGCCGAGGACGCCGCCCGCTCCCCGGGCGACGACGGGCCCGGTCTCGTGCCCGGCCGCGACCGCGTCGTCGTCGCCACCCCCGGCTCGTACAACAACGAGCTCGGGCTGCCGCTCACCGTGCTGCGCGCCGACGCCACGACCCGCCTCCTCGTTCTGGAGATGGGGGCCCGGGGCGCGGGCCACGTCGCGCACCTCGCGGGCATCGCCCGCCCGGACGTCGCCGTCGTCATCGGGGTCGGCAGCGCCCACCTGTCGGAGTTCGGCAGCCGCGAGGCCATCGCGGAGGCGAAGGGCGAGCTCGTCGAGGCGCTGGACGCCGACGACCCCGCGGCGCTCGCGGTGCTCAACGGCGACGACGCGCTCGTGCGCGCCATGGCCGACCGCACCCGCGCCGCCACCGTGCTGTTCGGCACCGGCTTGCACTGCCCCGTCCGCGCCGAGGACGTCGACCTCGACGACGACGCCCGGCTCCGCTTCACCCTCGTCGACGACCGCGGCCACGCCGCGGGCCCGGGGCGCGCACCCGTCCGGCTCCGCCTCACCGGCGAGCAGCACCTGCCCAACGCCCTCGCCGCCGCCGCGGCCGCCCTGCACCTCACCGGCGCGGCCGTCGCCGACGTGGCGGCCGCCCTGTCGCAGGCGGCGCCCGCGAGCCGGTACCGGATGGAGGTCGTCGACCGCCCGGACGGCGTGCGCGTCGTCAACGACGCGTACAACGCCTCCCCGGAGGCGGTCGCGGCCGCGCTGCGGGCGCTCGCGCACGTCGGGCGCTCGGCGCACCCGCGACGGCGCACGTGGGCCGTGCTCGGGGAGATGCTCGAGCTGGGCGAGCACAGCCGCGAGGCGCACGACCGCGTCGGCCGGCTCGCGGTCCGCCTCAACATCGACCGCCTCGTCGCGGTCGGCCCGGGGGCGCTGCCGCTGCACGCCGGCGCCGCCCACGAGGGCAGCTGGGGCGAGGAGTCCGTGCACGTGCCGGACGTCGACGCCGCCCGCGCCCTGCTCGCCGAGGAGCTCGCGCCCGGTGACGTCGTCCTCGTCAAGGCGAGCAACTCCGTCGGGCTGTGGCGCCTCGGCGAGGAGCTCGCGACCGCCGTCGCGCCCGTCGACGGTCCGGGGGACCGACCCGGCACCCGACCGTCCGCCGACCCGCGCACCGACCCGCAGGAGACCACCCGATGAGGGCCGTCCTCTTCGCGGCGGGGACCAGCCTCGTGCTGACCCTGCTGCTGACCCCCGTCTTCATCCGGCTGCTCGTGCGGCAGGGCTACGGGCAGTTCATCCGCGACGACGGCCCCACCACCCACCACACCAAGCGCGGCACCCCCACGATGGGCGGGGCGGTCGTCATCACGACCGTGCTGCTCGCCTACCTCGTCGCGCACCTCGTCACGCTCACGCCGCTCACGTACTCGGCGCTGCTCGTGCTCTACCTCATGACCGGTCTCGGCCTCGTCGGCTTCCTCGACGACTGGACCAAGATCCGCAAGCAGCGCAGCCTGGGGCTGCGGCCGTGGCAGAAGCTGCTCGGGCAGTCCTTCGTGTCGGTCACCTTCGCGGTCCTCGCGCTGCAGCTGCCGGACGAGAACGGCCGGACCCCCGCCTCCACCGCCATCTCCTTCATCCGCGACATCGACGCGCTCGACCTCGCCGTCGCGGGCGGGGTGGGCGGCACCGTCCTCTTCGTCGTGTGGGCGTACCTCATGATCGCCGCGGCGAGCAACGGCGTGAACCTCACCGACGGCCTCGACGGCCTCGCCACGGGCGCGAGCCTGTTCGTGTTCGGTGCGTACACGATCATCGGCGTGTGGCAGTCCAACCAGGACTGCGGGGCCGTGTCGGCGGGCTTCCAGTGCTACGAGGTGCGCGACCCGCGCGACCTCGCCGTGGTCGCGGCGGCGCTGCTCGGCGCCTGCTTCGGCTTCCTGTGGTGGAACGCCTCGCCGGCGAAGATCTTCATGGGGGACACCGGCTCGCTGGCCCTCGGCGGCGCGATCGCCGGCCTCGCGATCCTCACGCGCACCGAGCTGCTGCTCGTCATCCTCGGCGGGCTCTTCGTCGTCATCACGGCCTCGGTCATCATCCAGGTGGGGGCGTTCAAGCTCACCGGCAAGCGCGTGTTCCGGATGGCGCCGCTGCAGCACCACTTCGAGCTCAAGGGCTGGGCCGAGGTCACCATCGTCATCCGGTTCTGGATCATCGCCGGGCTCTGCGTGGGCGCCGCGCTCGGCGTGTTCTACGGCGAGTGGGTCGTCGGGATCGAGCCGGGCGGGTGAGCCCGGCGGAGCCGCCCGCCGTCGCCGCGCTGCGCGGGCTGGACTGCGACCTGTCCGGGCTCACGGCGCTCGTCGCCGGGCTCGGCCTCTCCGGGTTCTCCGCCGCCGACGCCCTGCTGGAGCGGGGGGCCGCGGTGACGGTCGTCGACGACCGCGAGCCGGTCGACGGCAGCGCCGCCGCCGAGCGCGCCCACCTGCTCGACGTGCTCGGCGCCCGCCTCGTCCTCGGCGGGACCGCCACGGCGCCGGCCGACCTGCTGCGCTCGGCCGGCGGGACGGCCGCGCACCCGGACCTGCTCGTCGCCTCGCCCGGCTGGCGCCCGGACCACCCGGTGCTGCTGGCCGCGGCCGGTACGGGCGCCGTCGTGTGGGGCGAGGTGGAGCTCGCGTGGCGCCTGCAGGGCGGGGCCGAGGGCCCGCCGTGGCTCACCGTCACCGGCACGAACGGCAAGACGACGACGGTCGAGCTGCTGGGCTCGGTGCTGCGCGCCGCCGGCCTGCGCGCCCGGACCGCCGGGAACATCGGCACCCCGCTCGTCGACGCCGTCCGCGACCCCGCGGGCGCCGACGTGCTCGCGGTCGAGCTGTCGAGCTTCCAGCTGCACCTGGTGCGGACCGTGTCCCCGCACGCGGCCACGTGCCTCAACCTCGCGCCGGACCACCTCGACTGGCACGGCGGCGCGCAGGCGTACCGGGACGCGAAGGCGCGGGTGTACGAGCGTGCGCGGGTCGCCGCGGTCTACAACGCCGCCGACCCCGCCACCGAGCAGATGGTCCGCGACGCCGACGTCGTCGAGGGCTGCCGGGCGGTCGGCTTCACCACCGGCGCACCACGGGTCGGCGAGGTCGGCGCGGTCGAGGGGCTGCTCGTGGACCGCGCGTTCATCGAGGAGCGCGACCGGGCCGCCGCCGAGCTCGGCGGGCTGGCGGACCTCGTCGCGCTCGCGGGCGTCGCCGGGCCCGAGGACGTCCCCGCCCACGTCGTCGCGAACGCCCTCGCCGCGGCCGCCCTCGCCCGGTCCCTCGGGGTGCCCGCCACCGCCGTGCGCGACGGGCTGCGCTCGGCGAACATGCCGCCGCACCGCGCCGCGACCGTCGCCGTCCTCGACGGGGTCCGCTTCGTCGACGACTCCAAGGCGACGAACCCGCACGCCGCCGACGCCGCCCTCGCCGCCCTCGACGACGTCGTGTGGGTGGCCGGGGGGCTCGCGAAGGGCGCGACGTACGACGACCTCGTCCGCCGGCACGCCGGACGCCTGCGCGCGGCGGTCCTGCTCGGCGCCGACCGCGCCCTCGTCGCCGACGCGCTGCGGCGACACGCCCCCGAGGTCCCCGTCGTGACGGTCGACCCGCCCGACACTGGCCCCGTGGGTGCCCTCGACGACGACCGCGCCCGGGCGCTGATGGACCGGGTCGTGGCGGCCGCGGCCGACCTGGCCCGGCCCGGCAGCACCGTCCTGCTGGCCCCCGCGGCGGCGTCCATGGACCAGTTCTCCTCCTACGTCGCCCGCGGCGAGGCGTTCGCGGCCGCCGTGCGGCGCCGCGCCGGGAGCGCCGGGTGAGGCCCGCGGGTACCCTCGAGCGCGGCTCCGCGCGGGGCGGCGGCGCGAGCGGCGCCGCGACCGGCACCGCCGGCGCGCGGGGAC
>NZ_JBBAYJ010000049.1 GCF_037153975.1 Aquipuribacter sp. SD81 | reverse complement strand
CTTGGCCTCCGACTTGCCGCCGCTGCCGGCGGACCCCGCACGGACAGCGCGCTCGGTCCCGGCGGCCACGACGGCGCCGGCGGGCCGGCCGTCCCGAGCCCCGCGCCTCCCGACGGCACGCCGCCGGCCCCCGTGGGTGGCGCCCGCGGCGGCCCGGGGGCGGCGTCGCACGAGGTCGTGCGGTGACACGGCCCACCACGCGTCCGGGCGACACCGCCACCGGTGCGCCCCACCGCCCGCGGGTGCTCGCCGCGCTCGTCGCCGCGCTCGCGCTGCTCCTCGCCGGCTGCGCGAGCCTGCCGACGAGCGGCCGGGTCGTCGCCGGCGGCGACGTCGACCAGCAGGGCGTGCGCCAGGCGCTCCGCGTGGTCGCCGACGGCCCCGCGCCGGGCGCCGACGAGGAGGAGGTCGTGTCCGGCTTCCTCGCCGCGGTCGCCGGTCTCGACGACTTCGCGGTCGCGCGGGAGTTCCTCGCGCCCGACGCGCAGGCGTGGCGCCCGGGCGACCGCACGGTCGTGTACGAGGGCGCCCCGACGGCCGTCGCCGACGTCGAGGGGGACACCGCCACCGTCACCGTCACCGCGCCGGTCGTCGCGCGCATCGACGGCAACGGCCGCTACACCGCGCAGGCCCCGACCCCCGAGGAGCAGCGCTACGAGCTGGTCCGCGTCGACGGGGAGTGGCGGATCGCCGACCTGCCCGTGGGTGTCCTCGTGAGCCAGGTGGACGCCGACCGCGTGCTCACCCCCTACGGCGTGTACTTCCCGGACCCGACGGGGCGCTACCTCGTGCCGGACGTGCGGTGGTTCCCGCAGCTGTCGAGCTCGGCCACCTCGCTCGTGCGCGCGCTGCTCGCCGGACCCAGCGCCCCGTACCTCGGGGCGCTGTCGACCGCGGTCCCGCAGGGGACCCGGCTCGGCCTCGCGACGGTGCCCGTGGAGAACGGCGTCGCGACGGTCGACCTCACCGAGGACGTGCTCGACGCCGAGAGCGCCGAGCGGGCCCTGCTCCTCGCCCAGCTACGGCAGACGCTGCGCGCGGTCCCGGGGGTGACGACGGTGGCGGTCACCGTCGAGGGCTCGCCGGTCGACGAGCCGCTGACCCCCGAGCTCGGCGCCGACCAGCTGCGGGTCGACCCGACCGTCGACGACCGCGTCCTCGTGCTCGGACCCCCGCCGGTCGCGACCGAGGAGACCGAGGCGGCGGGGGCGACGCCGGACGGGCCCGCTGACGGTGCCGACGGGGACGCGGCGGCGGGCGCGGAGGACGCCGGCGCGACGGACGCCGGGGCCGCCGCCGGCGGGGAGGAGGTCCCGGTGGTCGACCCGGTCCTCGGGCCCGACGGCCGCCCGCTCGCGCCGGAGGGCTGGCAGCTGCTGCGTCTCGACCTCGACGGCGGACAGGTGGTGGAGGGGACCGAGGCGCTCGCGGACCTCGTCGCGACCGGCATCGCGGCCTCGCCCGACGGCAGCACGTACGCGGGGCTGGACGCCGACCGCAGCTCGATGTGGGTGCAGCAGCCGGGGGCGCCGCCGGTCGAGCTCGTGACCGGTGCGTCGCTGACCCGGCCCTCCTTCGACCCGCTGCCGCTGTCGTCGGTGTGGACGGTGACCGCCGGTGAGGCCGACGGTCCGCCCCGCGTCCTCGCCTCCGCGGCCACCGTGCAGGAGGTGGACGCGCGCTGGCTGCGCCCCGGCGACGAGGTGCGCGCCCTGCGGGTCAGCCGCGACGGCGCCCGCGTCCTCGTCGTCGTCGCCCGCGCCGACGGCTCCGTCGTGGCGGAGGTCCGGGGCGTGCGCCGCGACCCGGCGGGACGGCCCGAGTCGTTGTCCCAGGCGTCGTTCACCGTCGCGCCGCAGCTCGTCGACGCCGTCGACGCCGCCTGGGTGAGCGACGACCAGGTCGTCGTGCTCGGCCGGGAGGGGGAGGAGCCCCTGCGCCCGGTGCTCGCGCGGGTCGGCGGCGAGTCGACGCCGCTGGCGCCCGCGCCGGGTGCCGTGTCGGTGTCGGCGGGCTTCGGTGAGCGCTCGATCGTCGTCGGCACCGAGGAGGGCACGGTCCTGCGGCGCTCGGGCAGCCTGTGGCTCGACGGCCCGGTGGGGGTCTCGCCCGCCCACCGCGGCTGAGCGGCCCGACGCCCGTCCACAGGGCACCGGCGTCGTCCACCGGCCCCACCGTCGCAGGGTGCGGGCCCCAGCGGGGGCACGGTGGGACGGTGCACCCGCCCCACCGCGGCCCGGACCGTGCCGACCCGGCCGGGCGACGGCTCGCGAGCCCGGTCACGGGGCTGCTCGGCGGGCTCGCCGCCGTGCTCGTCCCGCTGCGCTGCCCCGGCTGCGGGCGCGACGACGTCGCGGTGTGCGGCACCTGCCGGGAGCGGGTCCTCGGCGGGCCGCTGCGCCGGCGCGTGCTCGCCGACGGCACGCTCGTCGTCGCCTCGTCCCCCTGGCGGGGACCGGCGGCCGGGCTCGTCGGCGCCCTCAAGGAGCGGGGCCGGGACGACGCCCTGCCCGTGCTCGGGCTCGCCCTCGCCCGCGCCGTCGCGGGGGTCGCCTGGCCCGCGGAGGCTGCCGACGGGGCCGCCGACGGTGTTGACGGTGTCGACGGTGTCGACGGTGTCGACGACGGTGTCCCGCGAGGCGGCGTCCTCCTCGTGCCCCCGCCGTCGTCGTGGCGCTCCCGCCGCGCCCGGGCAGGGGCACGTCCGGCCGAGGGGCTGGCCCGCTCGGCCGCCGCGTCGCTGCGGGCCGCGGGCGGGTCGGTGACCGCCCGGTCCCTGCTGCGGGCCGTCCGTCCCGTGCGGGACCAGGCCGGCCTGGACCGGCGGGAGCGGTCCGCCAACGTCGAGGGGGCCTACCGCGCCCGCCCGCTCCCAGCGGCGCTCGCGACGGCACGCGTGGTCGTGGTCGACGACGTCGTGACGAGCGGCGCGACGGTCCTCGAGGCGGCGCGCGCCCTGCGGGCCGCGGGCGCCGACGTCCTGGGGGCGGCCGTCGTCGCGACCGCCTGAGGACCGCCCCGCGGCCACCCGACGGACACGCCACCCCGGACTTCACGTCCCGGTGCAGGGGTACTAACGTTCCGTCATGGAGCAGGCCGCGGTCCCGGGGACCGCGGCCTCCTGCGTCCTCGGAGCGGTGCGCGAGTGCCGCCGGGGGGTGGTCGGCCGGTCCTGAGCGTGAGCGGCGCCGTTCCCGGGAGGGCGGCCGCGAGGCCTCGGACCACCACCTGGCTGTCCCGTCACCCCACGACCCAGGAGGTTCCATGGACGTCACCGTGACCGCACGACACACCTCTGTGTCCGACCGGTTCCGTCGCCACCTCGAGGAGAAGGTCGAGAAGGTGGAGCAGTTGTGCCCTCGCTGCCACCGCGTCGACGTGGTCGTGAGCGAGGAGAAGAACCCTCGCCTCACCGCCGCGTCCCACCGGATCGAGCTCACCGTCCACAGCAGAGGACCCGTCGTGCGCGGTGAGGCGTGCGCCGGGGACCCGTACGCGGCGCTCGACCTCGCGCTCGCGAAGCTGTACGAACGGCTCAGGCGGTCGCGGGACCGGAGGAAGGTGCATCACGGGCGGCACGCCCCGGAGTCCCTCTCGTACGCCAGCGCCCGCTGGGACGGCATCGACCTGCAGTCGCCGCGCGACCTGTCGGCGCAGCCGCTCGACGGCCACGACGACGCCGCACCCGCCCAGGACGACGAGGTGCCGGACGACGCGTCCGCCGCGGGCGGCGACCTCGACGGCTCGCCCGTCGAGATCCGCGAGAAGGTCCACCCCGCCGTGCCGATGACGACCGAGCAGGCGCTGTACGAGATGGAGCTCGTCGGTCACGACTTCTACCTCTTCGTCGACGCCGACACCGGCTCCCCGAGCGCGATGTACCGCCGCAAGGGCTGGAGCTACGGCGTCGTGCGCCTGGGTGACCCGTCCGCGGGCGAGGACGCGGAGCGCAGCAGCGGGGTGCCGGTGATGGCCGCCGACTGACGGCCGGGCACCTCCCGCGCGACGGCGCGCCCCCGGGCCGGCGCCGCGCACACGACGGCGGAGGCCGGGACCTCACGGGGTCCCGGCCTCCCGTGCGTCGGGCCGCGCGGCACCGGTGTCGGGACGGGCTGCCACGATCGGCGCGTGACAGCACCCGAGCGGCCGGTGCGGCCGGTGCGGCGCCTGCGGCGCGACCAGGCGGTGCGGCTGGCCCTCGCGGGCCAGGGCCTGCTGCCGACCTCGCCGCGCCCAGGGCCGACCACGGACCGCGGCCACGTGCGCCGCCTCGTGCAGCGCACCGGAGCCGTGCAGGTCGACTCGGTCAACGTCGTCGCGCGTGCCCACCTGCTGCCCGTCCGGGCCCGGCTCGGCGGCTACCGGCCGCCCGTCCTCGACGACGCGCTCTCAGCGGCGGGGCGCCGGCGTCCCGTGGCCTGGGAGTACTGGGGCCACGAGGCGTCGTACGTGTCCGCCGAGGTCCTCGCGGCGCTGCGCTGGCGCATGCGCGCGGCCGAGGAACGGGCCTGGGGCGGCATGAAGGAGGTGTCGCGCCGCCGGCCGGAGCTCCTCGACGCCGTCGTCGACGCCCTGGGCGACGGCCCGCTCACCGCCCGGCAGCTGCAGCTGCTGCTGGAGCCGGGCCACCGCCGGCGCACCGAGCACTGGGGGTGGAACTGGAGCGATGTCAAGCGCGCCGTCGAGATGGCGTTCTGGTCCGGACGGGTGGCGAGCGCCGGCCGCACCGCCCAGTTCGAGCGCCGCTACGACCTGCCCGAGCGCGTGTGGCCGGAGGAGGCGCTCCGCACGCCGTGGCCGAACCTGCCGGACGCGGCGCGCGTCCTCGTGGACCGTGCCGCCCGCGCCCACGGCGTCGCGGCCCTCGACGACCTGCGGGACTACTTCCGGCTGCCGCCGGAGGCGACCCGGGCGGCGGTCGCCGACCTCGTCGAGGCCGGCGTGCTCGAACCGGTCGAGGTCGAGGGCTGGGGCGTGCCCGCGTGGCGGCACTCCGAGGTGCCGCTGCCGCGTGCCACGTCGGTCGCGGACGGCCCCGGGTGGCTGCTCGCGCCCTTCGACCCCCTCGTGTGGCACCGGCCCCGCCTCGAGCGGCTCCTCGGCTTCCGCTACCGCCTGGAGATCTACGTGCCCGCGCCGCGCCGCGTCCACGGCTACTACGTGCTGCCGTTCCTGCACCGTGGCCGCCTCGTCGCGCGGGTCGACCTCAAGGCGGACCGGGCGCGCGGCGTGCTCCGCGTGCGCTCGTCGTGGGGCGAGCCGGGCACCGACGGCGACGACGTGCGGGCCCTGGCCGCCGAGTGCGCCGCGCTCGGGGCGTGGCTCGGCTGCCCGTCGGTCGAGGTCGACGACATCGGTGACCTGTCGCGCCCGCTGGCCCGGGCCGTCGCCGCCGACCCCGCCGCCGACCCGGCCGCCGACCCGGCCGCCGACCCGGCCGGCGGCCCCCCGGGCGGCGACGGGCCGCCCGGGTGAGGCAGGTCGGACGTCTACCATGCAGCGCGTGGGACTCATCGACCGCATGCTGCGGGTGGGCGAAGGCAAGATCCTCCGTCGCCTGACCAAGATCGCCGAGCAGGTCAACGCCATCGAGGACGACTTCGTCGCCATGAGCGACGAGGAGCTCCGGGGCGAGACCGACCGCTTCAAGGAGCGGCTGGCGGACGGGGCCACCCTCGAGCAGATCATGCCGGAGGCCTTCGCGGCCGTCCGCGAGGCGGCCAAGCGGACGCTCGGGTTCCGCCACTTCGACGTGCAGCTGATGGGCGGGGCGGCACTGCACCTCGGCAACATCGCCGAGATGAAGACCGGTGAGGGCAAGACCCTCGTCGCGACGCTGCCGGCCTACCTCAACGCGCTCACCGGACGCGGCGTCCACGTCGTCACGGTCAACGACTACCTCGCGCGCTACCAGAGCGACCTGATGGGCCGCGTCTACCGCTTCCTCGGCATGGAGACCGGCGTCATCCTCAACGGGCAGACCCCGGCGGAGCGCCGCGAGATGTACGCCGCCGACATCACGTACGGCACCAACAACGAGTTCGGCTTCGACTACCTGCGCGACAACATGGCGCAGAGCCTGCAGAACCTCGTCCAGCGCGACCACTACTTCGCGATCGTCGACGAGGTCGACTCGATCCTCATCGACGAGGCCCGCACCCCGCTCATCATCTCCGGGCCCGTCGAGCAGCCGCAGAAGTGGTACGCCGAGTTCGCCTCGCTCGCGCGGCGCATGGACGCGGAGACGCACTACGAGGTCGACGAGAAGAAGCGCACGGTCGGCGTCACCGAGGAGGGCATCGCGCTGGTGGAGGACCACCTCGGCGTGGAGAACCTCTACGAGTCCGAGAACACGCCGCTCATCGGCTTCCTCAACAACGCCGTCAAGGCGAAGGAGCTGTACAAGCGCGACAAGGACTACGTCGTCATCGACGGCAACGTCAACATCGTCGACGAGCACACCGGGCGCATGCTGCCCGGGCGCCGCTACAGCGAGGGCATGCACCAGGCCATCGAGGCCAAGGAGGGCGTGCCGATCCAGCGCGAGAACCAGACGCTCGCCTCCATCACGCTGCAGAACTACTTCCGCATGTACGACAAGCTCGCCGGCATGACGGGCACCGCCCAGACCGAGGCGACGGAGTTCAGCCAGATCTACGGCATGGGCGTCGTGGAGATCCCCACGAACAAGCCGATGGTCCGCTCCGACGAGGTCGACGTCGTCTACAAGAACGACGAGGCGAAGTACCGCGCGATCATCAAGGACATCGTCGCCTGCCACGAGAGCGGCCAGCCCGTGCTCGTCGGCACCACGAGCGTCGAGAAGTCCGAGCGGGTCTCGCGCGCCCTCACCGAGCAGGGCATCGCGCACGAGGTGCTCAACGCCAAGCAGCACGAGCGGGAGGCCGCGGTCGTCGCGATGGCCGGTCGGCCCGGCGCCGTCACCGTCGCCACGAACATGGCGGGGCGCGGCACCGACATCATGCTCGGCGGCAACGCCGAGTTCATGGCCGTCGAGGCGATGCGCGCCCGCGGCCTGGACCCCAACGAGGACCCCGAGGCGTACGAGGCCGCGTGGCCTGAGGAGCTGGACAGGGCGAAGACGGCGGTCGCCGCCGATGCCGAGAAGGTCCTCGCCGCGGGCGGGCTGTACGTGCTCGGCACCGAGCGCCACGAGTCCCGCCGCATCGACAACCAGCTGCGCGGGCGCTCGGGCCGACAGGGCGACCCCGGCCTCAGCCAGTTCTACCTCGCGCTGTCCGACGACCTCATGCGCATGTTCAACTCCGGCCTCGTCGAGCAGCTGCTCGACCGGACGGGGGTGTCGGAGGACGAGCCCATCAACTCCAAGATGGTCGCCCGGTCGATCGAGAGCGCGCAGAAGCAGGTCGAGGCGCGCAACTTCGAGATCCGCAAGAACGTCCTCAAGTACGACGACGTCCTCAACATGCAGCGCACGGTCATCTACGCCGAGCGCCGCCGCGTGCTGGAGCACGCCGACCTCGGCGACGAGCTGCGCCACTTCGCCACCGACGTCGTCGAGGGCTACGTGCGGGCCGCCACCACCGAGTCCCACCCCGACGAGTGGGACCTCGACGTGCTGTGGCAGCAGCTGCGCGCCCTGTACCCGGTCGGCGTGGAGCGCGAGGAGGTCGTCGAGGAGCACGGCGACGGCCTCACCGCGCAGGTCCTCGTCGACGAGCTCACCGCCGACGTGCGCCTCGCCTACGACGCGCGCGAGGAGGAGATGACGCCCGCGCTCATGCGGCAGCTCGAGCGGCGCGTGGTGCTCGGCGTGATCGACCGCAAGTGGCGCGAGCACCTGTACGAGATGGACTACCTGCAGGACGGCATCGGCCTGCGCGCGATGGCCCAGCGCAACCCGCTCGTGGAGTACCAGCGCGAGGGCTACGACATGTTCCAGGCCATGACCGAGGGCATCAAGGAGGAGACGGTCCGCCTCGTCTTCGCCGCCCAGCTCACCGCCGCCCCGCCGCGTCCGCCCGCGGGCGTCGAGGTCGTCGACGGCGAGGGCGGCGAGCCGGTCACCGTCGGGGCGCCGCAGCCGGGCCCGTCGCAGCAGGCCGCCGGGGCGAGCGCGCAGGGCGCGCCCGCCGCGGCC
>NZ_JBBAYJ010000048.1 GCF_037153975.1 Aquipuribacter sp. SD81 | reverse complement strand
CGGCGAGCGCGGCGTCGGCCGGCAGCGGGGCGTCCGGCACGTCGCGGCGCACCGCGGCGGCCGCGTGCGCGAGGTCGCGCGCGGTGACCTCCCGTCGCGCGGCGGCGGCCGAGCGGCGCTCGACGGCGCGTGACGCCGCCTCCCGCGCGAGGTCCTCCGCCTCGGGACCGGCCACCCCCGCCGGGCGGTCCGACTCGGTCGGATCGGTCGGATCGGCGGGGTCGGCGGCGGGCTCCGGGTGCTCGCGCGACCCGCACACCACGCACGGCTCCCCCGGCCGCAGGGCCCGGGCGAGCTCGCCGGCCATGCCGGCCAGACGCTGCCGCCGGACCCGGTCGTGCTCGGCCTCCGCCGCGCGTGCCTCCTCGCGCGCGCGCAGGTCCGCCACCTCCGCCTCGGCCGCGGCCGCGGCCGCGGCCTCGAGCTCGTCGACGAGGTCGGCGGCGCGGCGCCACACCCCCTCCTCGTGGGCCGCCGCGGCGTCGTCGGCCGCGGCGGTCGCTTCGGCGTCGCGGCGGCGCTGCGCCTGCAGCAGCCGGGCGGGCAGCGCGTCGGCCTGCCGTCGCACCTCGGCGAGGCCCGCCGCGCACGCGGCGACCCGCTCCTCCCGGTCGCGCCGGGCGTCGGTGAGGGCACCCCACCGCTCGGCGTCGACGGATCGGGCCGCGAGCCGGGCCGCGGCGTGCGCGGCCGCGGTGGCGGCCTCCTCGTCGCACCGCAGGGCCGCCTCGAGCGCGGCGGGCCCGCTCGGCGGCTCGCTGCCCGTGAGCGCGGCACGCGTGCGTCCGGCCTCCTCGGCCCGGGCCGCCGCGGCCACGGCGACGGCGTGCAGCGCCGCCACGGGCGCGGCGCGCTCGGCGTCGCGGAGCTCCTCGCGGACGAGCCCGAGCGCCTCGGACGCGACCTGCAGGCCATGACGGCGCCGGCGCAACGTCGCGCCCTCGGCCACGAGCCGCCGCAGCGTGAGCGCCTCCTCCCGCCGGGTGCGGGCGGCCTCCTCCTCCAGCGAGGCGGCGGCCGCCGTCCGGGTGGCGACGGCCGCGGCCGCTCGCGCGGCGTCGAGCAGGTCCGCCACCCACGCGGACCGCCCGGTCGCGGGCACCTCCTCCGGTGCGGCTCCCGCGAGGGCGGCGACCTCCGCCGCCGCCGCCGCCGCGGTGGCCCCGGCGCGGTCTCGTGCCGCGGCCGCCTCGCGGGCCCGCTCGCGCAGCCGCTCCTCGACCGCGGCGAACCGCGCGGTGTCGAACAGCCGGCGCAGCACCCCGGCCCGCTCGTCGCTGCTCGCCCGGAGGAACTGCGCGAACTGGCCCTGCGGCAGCAGGACGACCTGGAAGAACTGGTCGTGGCTCATGCCCACGAGCCGACGCAGCTCGTCGTTGGCCTCCTGCACGCCGGACCAGGTGGCCGTGCACTCGTCGCGGTCGAGGGCGGCGAGGTCGTCGGCGACGCGGACCGACACCGACGCCTTGTCCCGCGTCCACCCCGTGCCGCGGGTCCTGCGCCGCTCCTGGTCGGGGGTCCGGACCACGTGGACGGCGCGCCCGCCGACGCTGGCCCACAGCTCGACGCTGGTCCGCACGCCGTCCGGGGCGTGGTGGCTGCGCAGCTGCTTGGCGCCGCGGGCGCCCGGCACGCGACCGAAGAGCGCGAAGCCGACGGCGTCGAGCAGGCTCGTCTTGCCGGCCCCGGTCGGACCGTGCAGGAGGAACGGCCCGGCGGCGACGAGCTCGTCGAGGTCGACGTCGACGGTGCCGGGGAAGGGACCGAAGGCGGTGAGGCGGAGCCGGTGGGGACGCATCAGGCCGCGCCCCGGTCGCCCCGGTCGCCCCGGGCCGGACCGGCGCCGTCGGACCCGTCGAGCGCGGCGAGGAGGTCCGTGGTGGCGTCCGCCGGCTCGTCGACCGCCAGCAGCTCGTCCTCGGGCCGCTCGGGCGGCCGCGGTGGCACGAGCGCCTCGACGTCGCGCGCCGCGACCGCGCGGACGGCCTCGTCGAGGGCCGCGAGCTCGGCGTCGCTCGCGGGTGCCCCCCGGACGTGGTCGACGAAGCCGGCCACGACGTCGGTGTCGCTGCGCGCGGCGGCCAGGCGCGTCCGGTACGGCAGCGCGGGCTCCCGGTCCCCCGCCGGCGCCCACTCCAGGGCGAGGGCGTGGGGGAAGCGCGCCTGCAGGCGCCGCATGGCGTCGGCCGGGCGGACGGGGTCGGTGAGCACGGCCTTGACGTGGGAACCGGTGTGCTCCTCGAGGTCGGACCGGCTCAGCAGCTCCTCCAGCGGGCCCTCGAGCTGGACGAGCGGGCGGTGCACCGGCGCCGGCACCCGCTCGACGGCGGCGAGGCCGGAGGCGTCGAGCTCCACGAGCCAGCTGCCCTTGGCGTGTCGCCGCTCCGAGAACGAGAACGCGACGGGTGAGCCGCTGTAGCGCAGCGCCTCACCGAGGACCTGCGGTCCGTGCAGGTGGCCCAGGGCGGTGTAGGTGAGGCCGGCGAAGGCGTCGGTGGGCACCCGGTCGAGGGTGCCGACCCTGGCCCCGTCCCCCGGGGCGGCGCCGGAGATGTCGCGCTCGGAGTCGCAGCGGTCCTCCGGGCGGACCCCCGCCACCCACGTGTGCGCGAGGGCCACGGTGCGCCCGCGCCCGGCGGACCGGGCGGCGGCGGTGGCGAGCGCCGCGGCGCGGGCGACCACGGCGGCCTGCGTGCGCGCACCCGGCACCCCGAGGGGACCGGCCGTGGTGAGGGGGTCGAGGTAGGGCAGCGGGTACAGCGCGACCGGCCCGTGGCGGTCGTCGAGGACGACCGGCTCCGCGACCCGACCCGGGTCGCAGCGGACGTGGACGGCGCTGCGGGCCAGGAGGTCGGCGTGCGCGCCCAGCCGGGTGGGCGAGTCGTGGTTGCCGCTGGAGGCGACGACGACCGCGCCCGCGTCGACGAGCCGGAGGACGGCCTCGTCCCACAGCCGGACCGCCTCGACCGGCGGCACGGCGCGGTCGAAGACGTCGCCGGCGACGAGGACGACGTCGACGGCCTCGGAGCGGACCACCTCGACGAGGTGCTCGACCCACGCGGTGTGCGCGGGGAGCAGGTCGACGCCGTGCAGGCGCCGGCCCAGGTGCCAGTCGGAGGTGTGGAGCAACCGCATGCGACCGACGCTAGGCAGGCGCCCGGACACAACCGGGTGCGGCGCGCCGGTGGGCGTCGGCGGCCCCCGCCCGTGGCCGGGCCGGCGGACGACCGGGCGGGTCAGAGACGCGCGAGGAGCGAGTGCAGGCGCTCGAGGAGGGCGAGGTCGACGACGGCGGGGACCGTGTCGGCGGGCGGCGGGGTGACGGTGCAGCGGGGGGCGGGGACCTGGCTCATGGAGGGACCGTACGGGCCCGGACCGGGGTGCGGGCCGGTCCCGGCCCTCCGGGCGGCCGGAGCCCGCGGGCTAGTGGTGCCGCCGGATGACCCCGTCACCGGGGTCGTCGCCGTCCTCACGCTGCGTGCCCGGGCCGGCCTGCTCCTCGCGCTCGCCCCGCACCCGGATTCGGCGGACGCGCCGGTTCATGTCGCGCACGAGCAGGACGAGCGCGACGGCGACGAGGAAGGTGACGAGGAACCCGACGGTCCCCGGCGTCACGAGGTCGGCCGGGGGCGTGACGACCCCGGGCTCGGGGCTCGGCGACACCGACGCGGCCAGCACGAAGTCGGCCGGCGACCAGCCCGTCACGGCGAGCAGGCTCACGCCGACTCCCGGGCGCCGGCGCCCCGGGTGGCGGCGAGGTGCTCGCGCACGCCGGCGAAGAGGTCGTCCTCCACACCCTCCGCGGCGGCGGGGGTCCCGGCGACCGGTCCGCCGACCCGGCTGCGAGCGAGCTCGTAGTCCTCGGTGGGCCACACCTCGCGGCGCAGCGCGGCCGGCACCGCGAACCAGAAGCCATCGGGGTCGACCTGCGTGGCGTGGGCCCGCAGGGCGGCGTCCGCGGTCTCGATGAAGTCGCCCACCGGCACGCGCGTGGTCACCGGTCGCTCCTCGCGCTCCTCCCAGCGCTCCATCCACTCCCCGAACGGGGACTCGACCCCGGCCGCGAGCAGCGCCTCGTGGTAGGCCGTGATCTTGAGGCGGGAGAAGGTCTGGTTGTAGTACAGCTTGAGCGGCGTCCACGGCAGCCCGTGGCCCGGGTACCGGTCGGGGTCGCCCGCGGCCTCGTACGCCTCGAGCGAGACGCGGTGGCACATGACGTGGTCCGGGTGGGGGTAGCCGCCGTTCTCGTCGTACGTCGTCATGACGTGCGGGCGGAACTCCCGGACCAGGCGCACGAGCGGCGTGGCCGCGATCTCCAGCGGCTCGAGCGCGAAGCAGCCGTCGGGCAGCGGCGGCAGCGGGTCGCCCTCGGGCAGGCCGGAGTCGACGAAGCCGAGCCACTGGTGGCGGACGCCGAGGATGCGGACCGCCTCGGCCATCTCGCGCCGCCGGTAGCCGACGATGTCCCGCAGCACCTCGGGGTCGTGCTGCAGCCGCGGGTTGAGGACGTCGCCGCGCTCCCCGCCGGTGCAGCTGACGACGAGGACGTCGACCCCGTCGGCGACGTAGCGGGCGGTCGTCGCCGCCCCCTTGCTCGACTCGTCGTCCGGGTGGGCGTGCACGGCCATCAGGCGCAGCTGCTCGCTCACGGTCCTCCTCGGTGCGTCGGGTCCTCGGGCACCCGTCATCATGGTGGGCGGGGCCGACGGTGTCGGCCCCGGGCGATTGTCCCCGATGCGCCCGGGGGCGGTGGTCCCGGTCCCGTCCGGTGGCGCGGTGAGGTCGGTGCCCTGGTGACGCTGCCCGCGCCCTCGGACGACGTCGCCGCGCGCTACGCCGGGCCCGCCGGGCCCCGCCGGGGCCGGCTGAGGACCCTAGCCGTGGTCCTCGGGCTGCTCGTCGTGGCCGCGGTCGTCGCGAGCCTCGTCGCCTCGCTGCTGCGCAACGCCGCCGACGTCACCTGGCGCGACGTCTCCTTCGAGGTCGTCGACGCCCGGACGGTCCGCACGACGTTCGAGGTGTACGCCGAGCCCGGGGACCGGGTCCGCTGCCAGGTGCGCGCAGCGGACGCGCGCTACACCGACGTGGGCCAGGTCGACGTCGACCTCGGGCCGCTGCAGGGGCGCGCGACGAGCGCGACCGCGACCATCCGCACGACGCACGAGGCGGTCAGCAGCTCCGTCCGGACCTGCGTCCGCCTGCCCTGACCAGGTACGGTGTCCTACTCGCCCCAGGGCCCGACCGCTCGGCGCCCGGGCGTGCCCGCGCCGTCCGCGGCGCGGCGGGCACGCCGTACCCCGGCCGCGGGGGCCGCCGGGGCGGCGACGACGAACGACGAGGAGTACGCGCATGTCCGAGACCAGCACCGTCACCTGGCTGACCCAGGAGGCCCACGACCGGCTGCAGGGCGAGCTCGACCACCTGCGTGGCGAGGGTCGGCTGGAGCTCGCCCGCAAGATCGAGGCGGCCCGTGAGGAGGGCGACCTCAAGGAGAACGGCGGCTACCACGCGGCCAAGGAGGAGCAGGGCAAGCAGGAGGCCCGGATCCGGCAGCTCGAGCAGATGCTGGAGAACGCGAAGGTCGGCTCCCCCGAGGACGTCGCCGACGACGGCGTCGTGCACGCCGGCATGGTCGTCACCGCCGAGGTCGCCGGCGCCGAGGAGACCTTCCTGCTGGGCAGCCGCGAGATGGCGGCCACCACCGACCTCGACGTGTTCAGCGAGCAGTCGCCGCTGGGCGCCGCGGTCCTCGACAAGGCCGTCGGGACCGAGACCAGCTACACCGCCCCCAACGGGCGCGAGATCCCCGTCCGGATCGTCAAGGCGGAGCGCTTCACCGGCTGAGGGCCTGTGCCCCCGGCCCCCGACGAGGTGCCGTCGCCCCGCCGCGCGCGGGACGGCGGCACCTCGTGCGTCCGGGGGCGGACGGGCCTCAGCGGGCTGCGGCGCGCTGGTACTGCCGGACCGTCAGCGGGACGAAGACGACGAGGATCGCCACCCCCCACAGCAGCGTGTAGAGCACGGGGTTCTGCAGCGGCCAGGCCGTCGGCTCCGCCGCCTGCGGCGGCAGGTTGCCGAACAGCTCGCGGGAGGCCTGCGTCACGGTCGACACCGGGTTCCAGCTCGCGAACACGCGCAGCGGCCCGGGGAAGTTCTCCAGCGGCACGAAGGTGTTCGCGATGAAGGTGAGGGGGAAGATGACGATGAACGAGACGTTGTTGAACACCTCCGGCGCCCGCACGAGCAGGCCGAAGAACGCCATCACCCAGCTGATGCAGTACGCGAAGAACAGCAGCAGCAGGTAGCCCAGCGCCGCCTCGCCGACCGACGTGTCGATGCGCCAGCCGATCGCGAGGCTCGTGAGCGTCATGATGACGATCGTGAGGACGTTGTTGACGACGTCGGCCGTCGTCCGCCCGATGAGGACCGCGGACGGGGCCATCGGCAGCGAGCGGAACCGGTCGACGATGCCCGTCTTGAGGTCCTGCGCCATGCCGGACCCGGTGATGGTCGCCCCGAAGATCACCGTCTGGGCGAAGATGCCCGCGATGAGGTACTCCCGGTAGGCCTCGGGGTCGACCTCGCCGCCGATGGCGATCGACCCGCCGAAGACGTAGGCGAACAGCAGGATGAACATGATCGGCGAGACGATCGAGCCCACGAGCAGGTCCGGCACCCGCTTGATCTTGATGAGGTTGCGGCGCGCGACGGTCCAGCCGTCCTGCAGGGCGCCGACCGGGCCGGCGGCCGGCCGCTGCGGCGGCCGCGCCGGCTCGGCGCTGCCTGCTCCGGCCGGGCCGGTCGTGACGGCGGCGCTCACGCGCTCACCCCTTCCTTGTCGTCGGACTCCTCGGCCGCGTGGCCGGTGAGGGTGAGGAAGACGTCGTCCAGCGTGGGGCGGCGGATGCCGGCGTCGAGCACGTCGACGCCGGCGGCGTCGAGGGCGCGCAGGCCGTCGACGAGCATGCCCGTGCCCCCGGTGACGGGGGCCGTGAGGGTGCGCGTGTGCTCCTCGACGCCGACCTCGCCGCGGCACAGCGACGCGAGGGCGGAGCGGGCCGGCTCGAGCTGCTCGGCCGCGGCGACGGTGACCTCGATGCGCGACCCGCCGACCTGGTCCTTGAGGTCGTCGGCCGTGCCGAGGGCGATCACCTTGCCGCGGTCGATGACGGCGATCCGGTCCGCGAGCCGGTCCGCCTCCTCGAGGTACTGCGTGGTGAGCAGCAGCGTCGTGCCGCCGGAGACGAGCTCGGCGATGACGTCCCACATGCCGATGCGGCTGCGCGGGTCCAGCCCCGTCGTGGGCTCGTCGAGGAACAGCACGGTCGGCTGCGCGACGAGGGCGCCCGCGAGGTCGAGACGGCGGCGCATGCCGCCGGAGTACGTGCCGACCGGCCGGCGGCCCGCGTCGGCGAGGTCGAAGCGCTCGAGCAGCTCCTCGGCGCGGGCGCGGGAGGCCCGGGCGCCGAGGTGGTAGAGCCGGCCGACCATGTCGAGGTTCTCGAACCCGGTGAGGTTCTCGTCGACGGCGGCGTACTGCCCGGACACGCCGATGCGCGAGCGGAGCGCGGCCGCGTCGCGCACGACGTCGAGCCCGTCGACCGTCGCGCGGCCGCTGTCGGGACGCAGCAGCGTGGTGAAGACGCGCACGGACGTGGTCTTGCCCGCGCCGTTGGGGCCGAGCAGCCCCATGACGGTGCCGGGGGCGACGGCGAGGTCGAAGCCGTCGAGCGCCCGCACCGAGCCGTAGGTCTTGACGAGCCCCTCGGCGGTGATGATGTCGGTCACGGTCCCGATCCTCGCCCAGACCCCCGACAGCCGCCGAGCGGTTTCGCGCTGAGCGCGACGCGGACCCGCGACGGGAGGGACGGGAGGGCGGGGGCCGGCACCCGTGGGTACCGGCCCCCGCCCTGCTCAGCGCCGCGGTGGCGGGGTCAGCGCGCCCAGGACAGCTCGCCGCTGTTGACCTCGACGATCGCCAGCACCTCGCCCGTCGGCTGGTCGTCCTCGTCGGCGACGTAGTAGAGGCCGTCCTCGCCGAAGAGCCCGAGGAACGAGCCCGTCACCGTGGTCCCGCTGCTCCAGCGCACGACACCGGTGGCGGAGCGGACCTGCAGCTGGCCGGTCCGCAGCAGGACGGCGCGGTTGCCCGTGCCGAAGACGCCGGAGTGCCAGCGCAGCTGGCCGTCGACCTTGAGCGCGAGCGTGCCGTTGGTCTGCATCGTGAGGGTGGAGCGGCCGTCGAGGGAGCGCAGCGACTGGCCCGGCTCCAGGGCTCGGTTGTACCGCAGCCAGTCGTAGCCCTGGTACAGCTGCTTCCAGTCGTGCCACACGTCGTCGCCCAGCGTGCTGGAGACGTAGACGTCGCCGTGGAGGACCTGCAGGTAGGTGCCCTCGGCCGCGTTGGACAGCAGGTGCGTGCCGAAGCTCCACAGCGCCCGCCCGTCCGCGGCGCGGACGACGAGGTTGCCGTTGGGCTGCAGCACGGCGGCCGCGCCGACGTTGCCGTCGGTGTAGGCGTGCCAGCGGACCGCGCCCGCGTGGCGCAGCACGAGGTTGCCGTTGGGCTGCATGCGCAGGACGGCCGAGCCGGACGCGACCTGCTGGTCGACCCGGAGCACCGCACCGGGGTAGAGGACCTCCGGGGAGTGCAGCCCGTACTGGCGCACGAGCGCCCCGTCGCAGTCCTGCCGCACGACGACGTTGCCGTTGTCGCCGATGCGGACCGACTCCGGGCCGCTCGTGTGTAGCCCGGCGTGGGCGAGCACCGCACCGCCGGCGTCGCGCGCGACGACGTTGCCGTTGCTCTCCTGGAAGTCCAGGCGCGCGGCCGCGCCCGAGGGCACGGCGAGCACGTCGCCGCGGAAGGCGCCGGTCTCGCTGAGGTCGGACGGCAGCTGGAAGGCGGCGAGGCCGTACTCGTCGAAGTACAGCGCGAACTCGCCGGACGGCGACACGGCGAGGTCGCCGGGCAGCCACTGCTCGCCGCGCGAGAAGGTGTCGGGGCCGCACGAGAGCGGCGCCGCCGCCTGCACCGCGGCGTCGGTGGAGGCCGCCGCGAGCTCCTCGGGCGCGGCCTCGGCCAGCGCGGCGCGGAAGCCCGCGACGCGCTCCTCGACGAGCGCGGGGTCGGGCCGCTCGCCCGAGGCGCTGGCCGCGGCCAGCGCCTCGGC
>NZ_JBBAYJ010000047.1 GCF_037153975.1 Aquipuribacter sp. SD81 | reverse complement strand
CCGGCGCGGCGGGCACCCCGGCGTCCGCCGCCGGGGCGCCGGCGCCCGGGGCCGGCGCCGACGTGCCCGCCGTCCGGGGCACGGGCGAGGCGCTCGGCCGGCTGTACGTCCTCGAGGGCTCGACGCTCGGCGGCAAGGTGCTGCGCCGGCACCTGCTCGCCTGCGGCGCCGACGTGCCCGTCGCGGGGCTCGCGTGCTTCGACCCCTACGGCGAGCGGGCCGGTCGCATGTGGCAGGAGCTGCGCGCGGCCGTCGAGGCGTGGGCGCGGAGTGCGGGCACGGCCGGCGTCCTCGTCGCCGCGACCTCGACCTTCTCCGCCCTCGCCGGGCGGTGCGAGGCCGACGCAGCCCTGCCCGCGGTGCCGGGGGCCCGGTGAGCGAGAGCGGGCGCCGCGCCGCCGTCGAGGCCCTCGTCGCCGACGGGCTCGCCGACGGCGTGGGCGAGGACGCCCTCGCCATCTGCGCGAGCGAGCCCATCCACGTGCCCGGCGCGATCCAGCCCCACGGCTGGCTCCTCACCGTCGACGAGCAGCAGCGCGTGCTCCACGCCTCGGCGAACGTCACCGACCTCGGCGCGGGCGGCCCGGCCGAGGTGCTCGGACGTCCCCTCGCGGACGTCCTCGGCACGACCGCGGCCGAGATCCTCGCCGGTCACGTGCAGGTCTTCAGCGACCTCCGCGAGCGCAACCCGCTCCTGCTGCACCTGCAGACCCCGCGCGGGCTCGTGACGGCCGACGCGGTGCTGCACCGCCCCGCCGCCGCGGACGGGCAGCTGTCGCCGCTGGTCGTCGTGGAGCTGGAGGCCGCCCACGGCGCCCGGCCGTTCTCCTTCTCCAACACGTACCAGGCGGTCCGCGGGAGCGTCGAGGCGCTCAACCGGGCCCGCAGCACCGAGGAGCTCTACGAGGTGGCCGCCCGGGAGGTGCGCGACCTCACCGGGTTCGACCGCGTGATGGTGTACCGCTTCGACCCCGACCACAACGGCGAGGTCGTCGCCGAGGCGCTGCGCGACGACCTCGAGCCGTTCCTCGGTCTGCACTACCCCGCCTCGGACATCCCGCCTCAGGCGCGCCGGCTGTACGAGCTCAACTGGGTGCGCATCATCGCCGACGTCGCGTACACGCCCGTCCCGCTGCTCGCCCTGCCCGGGGCCCCCGACCCGCTCGACCTGTCGTACTCCACGCTGCGCAGCGTGTCGCCGGTGCACGTGGAGTACCTGCGCAACATGGGCGTGCGGGCGTCGATGTCGCTGTCGCTGCTGCAGGACGGCCGGCTGTGGGGCCTCGTCGCGTGCCACCACTACTCCGGGCCGCACCTGCCGCCCTACGGCGTCCGGGCGGCTGCGGAGTTCCTCGCCTCGACGTTGTCGCTGCGGCTGGTCGACCGCGTCACGGAGGAGGGCCTCGGCGACCGGCTGGCCTCCGAGCAGGCGCTCGTGCAGCTCGTGTCGATGCTCGCGGAGGACGAGCGCCCGCTCGCCGACACCCTCACCGACGAGCACGGCGTCTGCGCCGTCGTCGACGCCGACGGCGCCCTCGCCGACGTCGAGGGCGTCCGGCGCACGTGCGGGGAGGTCGCGGACGACCTCGACGTGGACGCGCTGCGGGCCTGGCTCGCGGCGGACGGGCGCGACGTCGTCTCCCTCCGCTCGCTGCAGGAGGAGGCGCCGGGCCTCGTCACGGCGCTGCCGGGTGTCGCGGGGCTGCTCGCTCTCGTGCTCGAGGACGGGCAGCTCGTGGTGTGGCTGCGCGGTGAGCTCGTGCGGACCGTCACGTGGGGTGGCGACCCGGGCGAGAAGGTGGTCACGCACGAGGCCGGCAGCACCCGGATCGGACCACGGCGCTCGTTCGCGCACTGGCAGGAGGTCGTGCGCGGCCGGGCCGCGACGTGGGAGGAGCGCGACCTGCTGGCCGCGGACCGGCTGCGCGGCGCGGTGGTGAAGACGCTGTACCGACGGGCCCGGCAGCAGGTGCGGACCGCCGAGGACGTGCAGCGCAGCCTCCTGCCGCAGCACCTGCCGGTGCTGGACGGCTGGCACGTCGACGCCTCCTACCGCCCGGCCCCCGGCGGCCGGGTCGGCGGCGACTGGTACGACTGGCTGTCGCTGCCCGACGGGCGGCTCGTGCTCGTCGTCGGCGACGTCGCGGGGCACGGCGTGCACGCGGCCGCGGCGATGGCGGAGATGCGGCACGCCCTGCGGGCCTACCTCACGCGGGGCGAGGCGCCCGGGGAGGCCGTGGCCGCGCTCGACGCGCACGTCGCGACGGCCCTGCCCGACCAGATGGCGACCCTCGTCCTGGTGTGCCTGGACCGGGCGTCCGGGCGCTGCGAGCTGGTGAGCGTCGGGCACCCGCCACCGCTGCGCCGGCGCGCGGACGGCAGCACGGAGGAGGTGGTGGTCGACACCTCGCCGCCGCTGGGGCTGCGGCTCGGACCATCGCCCAGCACGCCCGTCGAGCTCGCCCGGGGCGAGAGCCTCGTGCTCTACACCGACGGCCTCGTCGAGCGGCGCGACCGGTCCTTCGGTGACGGCGTCGCCCTCCTCCGCTCGGCGCTGGTGACCGGTCGCGGGGCCGACGACGTGCGCGCCCGGACCGCGCCGGGGCACGTGGACGACGACGTCACGCTCCTCGTGCTCACCCGCTCCGGCTGAGGTCGCCTCGGCCGACGAGGACCACCTGACGGGCGGTCGCCGTGCCACCGGCCTGCCGCCGCCAGGCGGTGCCGACCTCGGCGAGCGGCGACGTCTCGTGCGCGACGGTGACGCCCGGCACCGCGAGCACCGCGAGCAGGGCGTGCGCCACCTGCTCCGGGCCCAGGTGCGTGTTGGTGTGGCCGAGCACCTCGAGCGCGCGGCTGCGCAGGACCGCCGACGGCACGGTGACCTCCGGTCCGGCCGACGAGCCGAGGTGGACGAGCCGGCCCCCCACGGCCAGCGCGCCGACCGCGGCCGTCGCGGGGGCGCCACCGAGCGGGTCGAGCACGAGGTCGTACGCCCCGCCGCCCGCGGCCGCCAGGTCGTCGAGGGCGTCGAGGTCGGGTGCGGCGTCGGCCCCGAGCGCGAGCGCCCGCTCGCGCCCGGCCGCCGAGCGGGCCGCGCCCACGACCGTGGCGGCCCCCACGTGCCGGGCGACCTGCACCGCGACCTGGCCGACCGTCCCGCCCGCCCCCAGCACGAGCACGCGCTCGCCGGCGACCAGGCGACCCCGGACCACCAGCGCGTGCCAGGCCGCGACGGCGGACATGCCGAGGGCGGCGACGGTGGCGTCGTCGGGCGGCCCCTCGGGCAGGACCGTGCAGGAGGCGTCGGGCACCGCGACGAGCTCGGCGAGGGTCCCGTCGCCCGCGCCGGTGCCGGCGGTCGTCGAGACGTGCACCCGAGCCCCGACCGGGTGCGTGCCGGAGCGGACGACCCGGCCGACCCCCGCGACGCCCGGCACGTACGGCAGGGCGGGCACGCCGAAGTACGAGGTCCCCGAGGCGGCGAGCACGTCCAGCGGGGCGACCGGTGCCGCCGAGACGCGCACGAGGGTCCTGCCGTCGCCGTCGCTGTCCGCCGGGTCGGGCCGGGCGCCGTGGACGGGGGTCCCCCCGGCCTCGTGCAGGACCGCCGCCTCCATGTCGCACCTCCGGCTCCGGCGACACCCGCGGTGGGTGTCCGCCCAGCGGACGGTAGTCCGGCCAGTCGGGCGGCGCCACGGCGGACCGCTTGACAGAGCGGGGAGCAGCGCGAACCCTGGTCCCGGCGACCGCTGAGCGGACACTCGTCCGACGACGGGACGGCGCCCACACACCCTGGTGACGAAGGAGTTGCCCATGAACGGCACGAGCCCCGGCATCGTCTTCCGCGGCGGCACCGTCCTGCCCATGGACCTGGCCCGCAGCGTCCTGCCCGACACCGACGTCCTCGTCGTCGGCGACCGCGTCGAGGCGGTGGGGCCGTCCCTCGACGTGCCGACCGGGACCGAGGAGGTCGACGCGAGCGGGGGCGTCGTCATGCCCGGGATGGTCGACACCCACCGGCACATGTGGCAGACGGCCATGCGCGGCTACGGCGCCGACTGGACTCTCACCCAGTACTTCGTCTGGTACTACCTCGAGCACGGACGGCACTTCCGCCCCGAGGACATCCGGGCCGGCAACCTGCTGAGCGCCGCGGAGTCCCTCGACGCCGGGGTGACGACGACGGTCGACTGGTCGCACGGGCTGCAGAGCGTCGAGCACGCGGAGGCCGCGGTCGACGCCCTGCGCAGCGTCCCCGGACGCTTCGTCCTCGCCTACGGCAACATCCAGGCCGGGCCGTGGGAGTGGTCGGCGTCGCCGGACTTCCGCGCCTTCGTCGAGCGGTTCCCGCGCAGCGACTTGCTCGGCCTGCAGATGGCCTTCGACGTGACCGGTGACCCCGCCTTCCCCGAGCGGGCGGCGTTCGAGGTGGCACGCGACCTCGACCTCGCCGTCACGACGCACGCGGGGGTCTGGGGCGCGACCAACGACGACGGCATCCGGCTCATGCACGAGAACGGCTTCATGGAGCCGCGCACGGTCTACGTGCACGCGGCGACGCTGTCCCACGACTCCTACCACCGGATCGCGGCCACGGGCGGGTCGGTGTCGGTCGCGACGGAGAGCGAGCAGAGCTGCGGGCAGGGCTACCCCCCCACCTGGGCGCTGCGCGAGCACGGCATCCCCGTGTCGATCTCGATGGACACGAGCGTGTGGATGAGCGGGGACCTGTTCAGCGCCATGCGGACGACGCTGGGGGCCGACCGCTCGCGCGAGCACATGGAGGCGCACCGCAAGGGCGACACCGTCACCCACTGCCACCTGCGCGCCGACCAGGTCGTGGAGTGGGCGACCCGGGGTGGGGCCCGGGCGCTCGGCATGGACGACGTCGTCGGCAGCCTCGAACCGGGCAAGAAGGCCGACGTGGTCCTGCTGAAGAACGACCACAGCCCCGTGTCGTTCCCGCTGCTCAACCCCTACGGGCACGTGGCGCTGCAGGCGCAGCGCAGCGACGTCCACACCGTCGTCGTCGACGGTCGCGTCGTGAAGCGCGACGGCCGCCTCGTGGGCGTCGACCTGCCCTCCATCCGGCGTGAGGTCGAGGCGACGCTCGAGCACCTGCGCGGCTCGATGGGCGAGGAGGCCTGGCAGGCCGGCATGAACCCCGACGTGCCGGAGACGAAGGTGCTCGACAACCCCTACCAGTACACGGACTACCGCACGGCGTCCACCCACGCCGGCCACGGCTGAACCGTCGTCCACCCGCGCCCGTCGTCCCGAGGTGACCGGGACGACGGGCGCCGGTGCGTCCAGGCACCCATCCGGGTGACACGTCGGTGTCGTACCCCTCTCGCTCGGGGATCGACGCGGCCCCCTGGGGCCATGACGGAAGGCACACCATGACGAACCGCAGGCGACTCACCCTCCTGACCGCGATCGGTACCGGTGCGGCGCTCGCCCTGGCCGGTCCCGCGCTGGCCGCCCACGACACCAACCCGTCGGACAAGGTGGCGAGCTACTCGTACTCCCTCGGCCAGGTGCAGTCCGGTGTCCCCGGCACGGACGCGAGCGGCACGACGCGCGTCAAGGCGCTGCCCAACGGCAAGCTGCAGGTGACGGTGGAGGCGACCGGTCTCGCGCCGGGTCTGCCCCACGCCATGCACCTGCACGACACGACCGGCGAGGACCGCGCCCCGTCCTCGTGCCCGGGCGCCGGGGCCGACGCGAACGGCGACGGCGTCGTCACCGTCGCCGAGGGCGCGCCGTTCTACGGCGGCATCATCGCCTCGCTCACGACGAGCGGGGACACGTCGGCGGCCAGCGGTCTCGCGCTCGACCGGTTCCCGGTGGCGGACGCCGACGGGAACCTGTCGTACAGCCGCACCTTCACCCCCGCCGACCCGACGGCGTACGCGCAGGCCGGCAGCGTCCAGGTGGTCGTGCACGGGGCCGACTTCGACGGCAACGGCATGTACGGCTTCAACGCGGCCGACCCGTTCGCGTCGAAGGAGTCCTCCATCGCCCCGGGTGTCCCGCTCGAGGCGACGGTCCCGGTGCTGTGCGGCGGGATCGCCAACTGAGGCACCCCGCCCGGTGAGACCGGAGGGGGGCGTGGTCGGTCGGCGCGCCCCCCTCCCACCGGTCCGCCCGGCAGGCCGGGACCTTGGTCCCCGACCTCGGTCGACCCGGACGCCGATGGTGTCGGTGGCGCCACGCACGGCGCCGGTCAGGTCGAGCTGCTGGGCCACCTGCCCGTCTACGGCCTGTTCCTGCGCTCCTCGTCTACGGATCGACCCGGCGACCGCCCGCCTCGTGCCGTGGTTGACGTGCCCGACGGACCTGCAGGGCCTGCGGCGCCTGCGAGGTCCCGGGGACATGCGGGGCCTGCGAGGGCTGCCGGGTTCTCGTCGCCTGTGCGAGGACGGGCCGGCGCCCGAGCCGACGACGGCGGAGGCACCCGTCTGAGGCGGCGTTCAGTCGGCTGCGGTCCTTCCGTTCACCTACGGCCCGGCGGGCCCATCGACGGCGGCGCGCAGCTCGGCGAACAGCGCCGCCAGACCGGCCGGCGTGTGGTGCGCGTTGAGCCCGCTGGGGTTCGGCAGCACCCACACTCGGGTCGTGCCGATCGTGTGGTCCAGCTGCGGCCCGAGCGCCGCACGCGGCCGCTCGAACGCGGTCCTGTAGGCCGTGACGCCGAGGACCGCGAGGGTCGACGGCCGGTGCGCCCGCACCGTCGCCTCCAGCCGGGTGCGGCCCGCGCGGAGCTCCGCGGCACTGAGCTCGGCGGCCGCGGCGGTCGCGCGGGCGACGACGTTCGTCACGCCCAGGCCGAGCCCGAGCAGCTCGGCCTGCTCATGGGGCGCGAGCTGCTGAGGCGTGAAGCCGCTGCGGTGCAGCGCGGGCCAGAAGCGGTTGCCGGGACGGGCGAAGTGGTGCCCGGACCACGCCGACCACAGCCCGGGGTTGATGCCGCAGAACAGGACGCGCAGGCCGGGCGCGACGACGTCGTCGAGGGTCCGGTCGACGCTCGCGAGCAGCTCCTCGCGGGTCGGGCGGGCACTCGACGGGCTCACCGGTCGGTCCGGGCTCCCCGCCGCGGACGGCGGCTCGGGACGGCGACGCGACGACGCACGGCCCGATCCTGACAGACGGCGCCGCGCGCCACCCCCTACGAGGGCGTCGACGCCGGCGCCCGGCTGGTGTCCTCGCACGGACTTCGCTAGGCAGGAAGCGTGACCGACGAGGAGACGGTTCCGTGGACCGATGCCCACCTGCACGTCGTGGACTTCCTCGCCCAGCCGGGCGACCCCGCGGCGTTGCGCGAGGCCCTGCTCGACTCCGGCGCCGAGCGGGCTGTCGTGTTCGGGCTGCCCGTGAAGAAGAAGTGGTCGGTGGCCGAGCCGCAGCGTCCCGGGTACTACCTCGACGGCAACGATCCGTGCGGCTACCACTCGGCGACCGACTGGGAGGTGCGTGCGCTCGCGTCGGAGCTCGAGGGCGACGGGCTCGAGGTCGCGCCGCTCACGTGCGGCTTCGACCCCACCGACCAGGTCGCCGGCGACGTGCTGCGGCGGCACTGGGACTCCTGGGACCGGTGGGCGGGGGTGGGAGAGGTGCTGCTGCGCCACGACAGCCTCACCAACCTGACGATCGGGGAGACGCCGCGCGCCGACCACCCCGCGATGGCGTCGGTGCTCAGGCTCGCCGGCGAGCGCGGTCTGCCGGTCTCCGTGCACCACGACACCGGCTCGAACGGCCGGCCCGGCGCGCACGAGTACGCCGGCCAGCTCGACCTCATGCTCCGCGACGCGCCGGACACCGACGTCGTGTGGTGCCACGCCGGGTCCTCGCGAGGCATGCGCCCGCACGACCAGCTCGACCTCGCGCACGAGCTCATGTCCCGGCACGACCGGCTCGTCCTCGAGGTCTCCTGGGTGCTGCTCGACCAGGTGACGCAGGACGGCACGGTCGACGAGCGGTGGGTCGACGTGGCGCGCCGCTGGCCGGAGCGGGTCGTCGTCGGCACCGACGCCGTCGCCGACCCGGACACCGTGCGCGAGCAGGCCGCGCGCATCCAGCTCTACCTCGGTGCGCTGCCCGACGACGTGCGCCCGCTGGTGGCCTCCGGCAACGCCGGACGCCTCTGGTTTGAGGAGTAGCGCGCGCCGTCAGAACGGGGGCGGCTCCGCCGACGCCGGCGGATGGACCGCTGGGGGTGGGTGGCTCGGCGTCGGGTTGCGCACCGTCACGCCGGTGGGCGTCGTCCAGGTGAGCGTCCCGTCCGGCTCCAGCCGGGTCCGGAAGCTGCCGTGGTGCTTGAGACGGTGGTGGCGCCGGCACGTGACGCACAGGTTCTCGGGGACGGTGGGCCCCTCGGGGAACGGGATGACGTGGTCGACGTCGGACCTCGCACGCGCCCGGCACGTAGGGAAGGTGCACTCGCGGTCGCGGGCCTTGACCAGCCGGGCGACGGCCGCGGTCGGGCGGTAGGTCCGCGGGCTCGTCCACGTGACGAGGCCCGTCTCCGGGTCGGTGACCCACCGGCGCCAGCGCGCGTCCGCGGCGAGCTCCCGCACGAGCGAGGCGGGCACCGGTCCGACACCGTCGAGCTCACCGGGCGCGTCGCCGCGGGCGGGGACACCGGCCCCGAGGGTGACCGTCCCGTCACCCTCGGGCCCCCGCGCAGTCGGCGTCCCGCCCGGGAGCACCGCGCCGGCGGGCGCGACCAGCGCCAGCTCGACCCGCACCCGGTGGGCGGCGGCGAGCGACTCCGAGTCGCCGAGGACCATGGCGAGCAGCGTGTCGACCCGCGCCTGGTCGACCGTGCGTCGTGTGTCCGCCTCGACCGTCGGCTCGACGGCCGCGGCGCGGTCCGCCGCGAGCAGCGCCCGCGCCGTCCCGTCCAGGCGCGTGAAGGCGGCGTGGAGGAGGTCGGCGCGACCGGTCACCTGCAGCAGGGCCGTGCCCTCGTCCGCGCCGCCGAGGTGCCGCAGCGTGCAGCTGCGCCGCTCGTGCGCCTCCCGGAGGCGCTGCTCGTGCGCCGCGGGGAGCGCTCGGGCGACGAGGCGACGCAGCCGGGCGTCGAGCTGGGTGGGCGTCAGGTCCCCGGCGGCCGGACCGGGCCGCCGGTCGGCGAGAGCGGGCACGCTGCCGGGCTCGAGCAGCTCCGCCTCCACGAGGACCAGCGCCTGCACGAGGAGCCGCCGGGCAGCCCGGCGCAGCAGGTCGCGCCGCTGCGTCGACGAGGCGTCGGCGGGGACCTCGACACCGAGCTCACGAGCCCGGGCCTCGTCGACCTCAGGCAGGGGCACCTGCGAGAGCTGCTCGGTGAGGCGCCTCGCTCGCGCCAGGTCGAGGGCGCCCCGCCTCAGCGCGGCGAAGGTCGCCGGCCCGTGACCGTTCGGCTCACCGTCGTCCGTCCCGGGTGTGCCGTGCGCGTCCCCGGTGAAGCGCAGAGCCAGCTCCATCGCCGACCTGGCAGTGCCGGGAGCCAGCCGTCGCAGCAGGGCGATCTCCGCGGCGGTGCCGGTGTCGACGAGGTCGAGTTCGGCCGCCGGGTCCGCGCGCAGCGCCTGCCGGCGGCGGGTGAGCGTGAGGGTCGCGACCGCCTGCACCTCCACCGCGTCGGCGCTCGCACGGACCTGCACCGCTCCGCGGATGGCGTCGAGTGCGGCCGCGGACAGCACGTCGGCGTCGTCGGCACGAGAGCCTGCGTCGAGCGTCATGCGTGCCTCCCCTCGCGCGGCGACCGACCCGTCGCCGACCACCTGCTGCGACGGTAGAGAGCACCCCGGACACAACCCCGGCGAGCGCGGACGCCCTCGGGGTACCGGCCACTACGCTGTCCCGTCGGCCGGGCTCCCGGTCCACGCCCTCGTAGCTCAACCGGATAGAGCAACGGCCTTCTAATCCGTAGGTTGCAGGTTCGAGTCCTGCCGGGGGCACCCCAGCCGTGTGCACCTTCGCCTCATCCTTGACGTTTCGTCGTCGGGTGATGGTTGACGGTGTTTCGG
>NZ_JBBAYJ010000046.1 GCF_037153975.1 Aquipuribacter sp. SD81 | reverse complement strand
GCGCGCCGCGGCCTCGCGGCCCGCCCGACCCGCCGGCCCGACCGGGACGCCCGCCCGCCGTCCCAGCCCGGCCCCGACGTCGTGGGCGGAGGCGGCCCGCCGCGCGGGCGTCGACGACGACGCCACCTGAGCGACACCACCTGAGCGGGTCGTCCGAGCAGCCGCGGGCCCGGCGCCGCCGGCGACGGTCCGGCTCAGCGACCGGCGGGGGTGAGCCCGAGGCTCGCGCCGACGAGGCTCTGGCGCCGGCGGGCGAGCCCGCGGGCGACACCGCGCAGGGCGACCGCGGCGGGGGAGTCCGGGTCGCGCAGCACGACCGGGACGCCCTCGTCGCCGCCGGCGCGGACCGCGGTGTCCAGCGGCACCTGCCCGAGCAGCGGCACGTCGGTGCCGAGCAGGCGGGAGAGCGACCCGGCGACCCGCTCGCCGCCGCCGCTGCCGAAGACCTCCATGCGGGAGCCGTCCGGCAGCTCCAGCCACGACATGTTCTCGATGACGCCCGCGACGTGCTGGCGGGTCTGCGTCGCGATGGAGCCGGCGCGCTCGGCGACCTCCGCCGCGGCCTGCTGCGGCGTCGTGACGACGAGCAGCTCCGAGCCCGGCAGGAGCTGCGCGACGCTGATGGCGATGTCGCCGGTCCCGGGCGGCAGGTCGAGCAGGAGCACGTCGAGGTCGCCCCAGAACACGTCGACGAGGAACTGCTGCAGGGCCCGGTGCAGCATCGGCCCGCGCCACACGACCGGCTGGTTGCCGGGCACGAACATGCCGATGGAGATGACCTTCACCTCCGAGGCGATGGGCGGCAGGATCATCTCGTCCACGCGCGTCGGCGGCCGGTCCACGCCGAGCATGCGCGGCACCGAGAAGCCGTAGACGTCGGCGTCGACGACCCCGACCGAGAGCCCCTCCGCCGCCAGCGCGACCGCGAGGTTGACCGTCACGCTCGACTTGCCGACGCCGCCCTTGCCGGACGCGACGGCGAAGACCCGTGTGCGGGAGCCCGGCCGGGCGAACGGCACCTCCTTCTCCGGCTGCCCGCCGCGCAGGTGCGTGCGCAGCTCCTCGCGCTGCTCGGCGGTCATGACGCCGAGGTCGACGTCGACCTCGGTGACACCGGCCAGCGCACCGACCGCGCTCCGCGTGTCACGGGTGAGGGTGTCCTTCATCGGGCAGCCCGCGACCGTCAGCAGCAGCCGGACGCCCACCCGGCCCTCGGGGGAGACCTCGACGCCGTCGACCATGCCGAGCTCGGTGACCGGTCGGCGGATCTCCGGGTCGACGACCCCGGCGAGCGCCTCGCGGACCTGCTCGGGCGAGGGCGGTGCCGGTGCGGCGGGGGAGGCAGTCACCTCCCCAGGGTAGGAGCCGCTCAGCCGTGACCGGTGTCGCGGGGCGTGCGGCACCAGGGGCACACGACCCACGCGTCGTCCAGCTCCTTCGTGCACGTGCCGCACACGCCGGCCGCGAGCCCGGTCGCGCACCACGGGCACGCGAGCATGCCGCGCTCGACCTGCCGGGCGCAGCCCGGGCACGTGGCCTCGTGGGCGCCGGCAGGACCGGCGTCGGCGGTCGTCACGCGCAGCACCTCCTCGAAGGTGGTGCGCCCGTCCATCGCCTTCGCCAGCGCGGAGCCGCGCAGGGTGCGCATGCCCGCCGCGGTGGCCTGCGCGAGGACACTCTCCTCCGAGGGGTCCCGCACCAGGACGCGGCGCAGGTCGGCGTCGACGGTCAGCACCTCGTACACGGCGGTGCGGCCGCGGTAGCCGGTGTTCGCGCAGTCGTGGCAGCCGAGGCCCCGCCGCGGGGTCGCGCCGTGGAGGTCGCCGGCGTGCAGCCCGAGCAGCGTGAGGGTCTCCGCGCTCGGCCGGTACGGCTCGGCGCAGCGGGCGCACGGGCGGCGCACGAGCCGCTGGGCGATGGCGAGCGCGAGCGAGCTCGCGACGAGGTAGGGGTCGGAGCCCATGTCGATGAGGCGGGTGAGCGCGGCCGCGGCGGAGTTCGTGTGCAGCGTCGTGAGGACGAGGTGGCCCGTGAGCGCGGCCTTGAGGGCGAGCTCGGCGGTCTCCTGGTCGCGCACCTCGCCGACGAGGACGATGTCGGGGTCCTGGCGCAGCACCGAGCGCAGGCCGGCCTGGAACGTCATGCCCGCCTTGTTGTTCACCTGCACCTGCGTGATGCCGGGCAGCTGGACCTCGACGGGGTCCTCGAGGGTGACGATGTTCTTCTCGGGGTCGAGGATCTCGTGGATGCCCGCGTAGAGGGTGTTCGTCTTGCCCGAGCCCGTGGGGCCGGTGATGAGGATGAGTCCCTGCGGCACGGCGAGGGCCCGGCGGAAGGCGGCGAGCTGGTCCGGCTCGAAGCCGAGGGAGTCCAGCGGCGGCACGTCGTCACCGCGGGTGAGGATGCGGATGACCGCCTTCTCCCCGTGCAGGCTCGGCAGCGTGGAGACACGCGTGTCGACGCGCGAGCCGCCGACGATGATCTGGGTGCGCCCGTCCTGCGGCACGCGGCGCTCGGCGATGTCGAGCCCCGACACGATCTTGATGCGTGAGAGCACCGCGCCCGCGGCGCGGCGCGGCGCCGTCATGACGTCGCGGAGGATCCCGTCGATGCGGAAGCGGACCCGCAGGCTGTCGCGCTGGGTCTCGACGTGGATGTCGGAGGCGTTGAGCTGCACGGCCTCGGAGAAGATCTTGTTGACGAGCTGGACGGTGGGGGCGTCGTCGACCCCCGCGGAGCTCGTGTCGTCCTCGACCTCGTCGGTCGCGCCGATGCCCTGGACCATCTCCGACAGCCCGTCGTTGTTGGCCGACAGGCCCCACGCGCGGCGCAGCTGGTCGCGGATCTGGGTGTCGATCGCGATGACGGTGAGGATGTCGGCCCCGAGCGCGAGGCGGGCGTCGTCGAGCGCGAGCACGTTCGTGGGGTCCGCGGTCGCCACGACGTAGCGGCCGTCGGCGAGGCGGTCGAGCACCACGACGCCGCTGCGCTCGCTCTGCTGCTGCGGCAGGCGGCGCACCATCGCGGGGTCGAGCTGCAGCGTCGACAGGTCGAGGGTGTCCATGCCGAGCTGCTCGGCGAGGGTCACCGCGATGTCCGGCTCCTCGAGGAAGCCGAGGTGGACCAGCACCTGCCCGAGCCGGCGGCGCGGGCCTGGGGCCTTCTGCTCCTCCAGCGCCTCCGCCAGCTGCTCGGCGGAGATGACACCGGCGTCGACGAGCAGGTCGCCCAGGCGGCGGCGCCCGGCCGCCGCGTACGGGGGCGACGCGGGGGCCGGCTCGCCCGGGTCGGACTCGGCGCGGGCGGTGCCGGGGACGTCGGTGAGGCTCACCCGGGGGTGATCGGCACGTAGGCCGTCCGGCTGAACCGCCGCCGACGACCGAGCAGCCGCCGCGGGCTCAGGTCTCCTCGGCCCCCGGCCCGCCGAGGTCGCCGACACGGTCCGCGCCGTCCGACGCGTCCTGCCGGTCGCCGCCCTTGCGGCCCTTGCGGTCGGCCTTCCGCTGCGCCTTGCGCTCGGCCTCGCGCCCGCTCTCGCGCTCCTCCAGCTCCTCCAGCAGGTCCCGCAGTTCCGAGCGGAGGAAGTCCCGGGTCGCCACGTCGCGCAGCGCGACCTTGAGCGCGGCGACCTCGCGGGTGAGGTACTCGGTGTCGGCGAGAGCGCGCTCGGACGTCGAGCGGTCCTGCGCGTTCTGCACCCGGTCGCGGTCGTCCTGCCGGTTCTGCGCGAGCAGGATGAGCGGGGCCGCGTACGACGCCTGCAGCGACAGGATGAGCGTGAGCAGCGTGTAGTTGAGGCGGCGCGGGTCGAACTGCGCGGCCTCCGGCGCGAGGGTGTTCCACAGCAGCCAGACGGCGACGAACGCCGTCATGTAGACGAGGAACCGCGCCGTGCCCATGAACCGGGCGAAGCGCTCGGCGAGGCGCCCGAAGGTCTCGGGGTCGGACTGCGGCCGCAGCCGCAGGCGCCGGCCCGGCCGCGAGGCGGGGGTGTCGAGGCTCGCCCGGCCGCGCCGGTCCACCCGCTCGAGCAGCTCGTCGAGCTCGAGGCGCTCCTTGCGGATGGACGGCGCCTCCCGGGCCGGCTGCGCGCCGTCGGCTCCCAGGCCGCTCATCTCGGGCCCCCGCCCGGACGGCGGTGCGTCGCCATGCCCTCCGCGGTCGCACCCGCCTGGGCGGCCCCCGCGGTCACGGCGGCCTGGCGGCGGGCCATCCCCGTGACGACGGCCGCGGGGTCCTCCTGCTCGCGCCAGTCGTCCGGCAGCAGGTGGTCGAGCACGTCGTCGACCGTCACGACGCCGACCAGGCGGTGATCGGTGTCGACGACCGGCGCCGACACGAGGTTGTAGGTGGCGAGGTGGCGGCTCACCGTCAGCAGCTTGGCGTCCGGGCGCAGCGGCTCCACGGCCCGGTCCAGGGCGCTGCCGACCGCGGAGTGCGGCGGCTCGCGCAGCAGCCGCTGGATGTGGACGACCCCGAGGAAGCGGCCGGTCGGCGCCTCCAGCGGCGGGCGGCACACGAACACGGCCGCCGCCATGGCGGGCGCCAGCTCCGCGCGGCGGACGAGGGCGAGGGCCTCGGCGACGGTCGCCTCCGGGGACAGCACGACGGGCTCGCTCGTCATGAGGCCGCCGGCGGTGTCCTCCTCGTAGGCGAGCAGGCGGCGCACCTGCTGCGCGTCGTCGGGGTCCATGATGTCGAGGAGCAGCGCCGCGGTCCCCGGCTCCAGGTCGGACAGCAGGTCCGCGGCGTCGTCCGGCTCCATGGCCTCGAGGACGTCGGCGGCGCGGTCGGACTGCAGCGCGTTCATGATCTCGACCTGGTCGTCCTCGGGCAGCTCCTCTAGCACGTCGGCGAGCTTCTCGTCCTCCAGCGCCGAGGCGACCTCGAGGCGGCGGGTGGGGCGCATGCCGTGCAGGACCTCGGCGAGGTCCGGGGCCTTGAGCCCCTCGAAGGCGGCGAGCAGGTTGGCCGCCCCCTGCGGCCCGGCGTGCTGGGTGAGGCTGCTCGTCTCGTCGACGTCGACGAGCAGCGTCTCCCCGCGCCGGCGCAGCGGGCCCCGCCCGCGCGGCACGACCCGGCGCACGTACAGCCGCCGCACGAGCCACTCCCCGCCGCGGCCCGGCTCCAGCCCCACGTCCTCCACGGTCACCTGGCCGCTGCCGTCGAGCATGTCGACCTGCCGGTCGAGCAGCTCGGCGACGACGAGCGTCTCGCTGCCGCGCTGCACGAAGCGCCGCATGTTGACCAGGCCCGTGCTCACGACCTGCCCGGGCTCCATCGCCGTCACGCGCGTCATCGGCAGGAACACCCGGCGCCGCCCCGGCACCTCGACCACGACGCCGACCGCCCGCATCCGCCCGGTCGCCGCCATCACGACGACGACGTCGCGCACGCGGCCCACCTGGTCGCCGGCCGGGTCGAAGACCGGCAGGCCCGCGAGGCGCGCGGCGAAGACGCGGGACGGCGAAGAGCTCACGGGTGGGGAGTATCGCGCAGGTGCCGGGCCCGCGTCGTGCCCCCGCGGATCGCCCCGGCCCGCGGGCGCGTCGCGGACCCGCCGGTGCGGCAGGCTGCCCCGGTGACGAGCGCAGGCGACGGCTCCCCGCACCGGCTGGGGGCGCTCGACCTCGCCGTGCTGGCCGTGGGCATCCTCGGGGTCTCCGTCGCGGCGCCCGTGGCCGGCGCGACCGCCGCCCCGGCGCTCGCCGTCGCGTTCTGGCGCACCTTCGCCGGCGCGCTCGCCTACCTGCCCGCCGGGCTGCGGGGGCTGCGGCGCCGCGCGCGCGAGCAGGGCCCCCTGCCACGGTCCGCGCTCGTCGCGGTCTGCTGGTCGGGCCTGCTGCTGTCGGTGCACTTCATGCTGTGGATCCCGTCGCTGCGCCTCACGAGCGTCACCGCCTCGACCGCGCTCGTCACGACCACCCCGCTGTGGGTGGTGCTCGTGCAGCGGCTGCGGGGGCGGCCGGTGCCGCGCCCGGTGGTCGTCGGCGTGCTGCTCGCCTTCGCGGGGGTGCTCGTCGTGACCGGCTTCGACGCGACGGTCTCGCCGACGGCCCTGCTCGGCGACGTCATGGCGCTCGGCGGCGGGGCGGCGGCCGCGGGCTACGCGCTCACCGCGGAGACCGCACGCCGGGAGATGTCGACCGCGACGTACTCCACGCTCGCCAACGGGGTCTGCGCGACCGCGACGCTGCTCGTGTGCCTGCTGCTGGGGGTGCCGCTGCTCGGCTTCGACGCAGTCACGTGGGCGGAGGTCGCCGTCGTCGCGCTCGCCTCGCAGGTCGTCGGGCACGCGCTGCTCAACCAGGCGATCCTCCGGGCGGGGGCGACGACGGTGACCCTCGCGGTGCTGCTGGAGACCCCGACCGCCTCGCTCATCGCGTGGCTGTGGCTCGGCGAGCTCCCGCCGCTGCTCGTGGTCCCCGGCGCGGTGCTCGTGCTGGTCGGTCTCGCGGTCGTCGTGCGGTCGCGGCGGCAGCCCGTGGAGTCCCCGGCGTGAGCGACGCCACGTCGGGCCGTCGAGCCGTTTGCCGGTGCGGTGGCGAGGGGTACCCCATCGACGGCAACGACGACCGACCCGACCCACCGAAGAAGGAGAGACAGTGGCGACCTCCTCCGCCAAGCGCGGCAGCTACACCGTCCCCGGCATGGACCCCGACAGCGCGGCGACCCTGACCGCGCTGCTGCAGGACCGGCTGACGGCGCTCACGGACCTGCACCTCACGCTCAAGCACGTGCACTGGAACGTCGTGGGGCCGCACTTCATCGCGGTCCACGAGATGATCGACCCCCAGGTCGACGACGTCCGCGCCATGACCGACGAGATCGCCGAGCGCATCGCGACGCTCGGCGGCAGCCCGGTCGGCACGATGGGCGCGATGGTCCAGGCGCGCTCGTGGGACGACTACTCGCTGCGCCGCGCCGGCACCGCCGAGCACCTGGGCGCCCTCGACGTCGTCTACCAGGGCGTGGTCGGCGACCACCGCGAGGCGATCGAGAAGTCGGGCGACCTCGACCCGGTCAGCGAGGACATGCTCATCGCCCAGGCCGCGAAGCTCGAGCTGTTCCACTGGTTCGTGCGCGCGCACCTCGAGAGCTCCTCCGGTGAGCTCGTCACCGGCGGCGAGCGCACGGAGAAGGGCGCGGCCGAGGCCGCGGGCGAGCTGGAGCACGACGAGGACTGAGGGACCCGGGACGCCGCAGGCAGGCGGCGTCCCCACCCCGCCCGGGAGGGCTGGGACACGGACGGGACCGGCGTCGCGCCGGTCCCGTCCGTGCGTCCGGAGCCGGCTCCCGGCCCGAGGTGCGACCATGGTCGCCATGGCCTTCGGTCCCGGTGCCCGCGGCGGTGGCGTCCCCCGCCTCCCCACCCCGTTCCACGGCGAGCGCATCGCCACGTACGACACGTACGAGCAGGCCCAGCGCGCCGTCGACTACCTGTCCGACGAGAAGTTCCCCGTGCAGAAGGTCGCCATCATCGGCACCGACCTCCGCATGGTGGAGCGGGTGACGGGGCGGCTCAACTACCCGCGGGTCGCCGGTGCGGGTGCGGCGAGCGGGGCGTACTTCGGCTCCTTCGTCGGCCTGCTCCTGCTCCTGTTCGGCAGCGGCGGGATCGACGTCCTCCTCGCGGCCGCGCTCATCGGCGCCGGCTTCGGCATGCTCTTCGGGGTCATCTCGTTCAGCTTCACCGGCGGGCGGCGCGACTTCACGTCGGCGAGCCAGATCGTCGCCTCGCAGTACCAGGTCGTCGCGGTCGCCGACGTCGCCAACCAGGCGCGCAACGTGCTGCGGAACCTGCCCAACTCCGGGGTCGACGCCGGACCGGCCGGGTTCGGCGGCCAGCAGCCGCCCTCCCAGCCGTCCCAGCCGTCCTCCCGGCCGCCCGCGTCGCAGCAGCCGGGCCCGGGCGCCGAGGACCCGTACCGCACCCCGCCGCAGGACCCCCGGGGCTGACGCGACGCGAGGGCGGCGGGCCGGGCGGCGGGCCGGCCGGCCTGCTCAGCGCCCCTGCACGTCGGCGAGCCACGCCTCGACGGCGTCCGGCTCCCGCGGCAGCGCCGCGGACAGGTTCTCGCAGCCGTCGGCGGTGACGAGGACGTCGTCCTCGATGCGCACGCCGAGGCCCCGGAGCTCCTCCGGTACCAGCAGGTCGTCGGTGCGGAAGTACAGCCCCGGCTCGATGGTGAACACCATCCCCGCCTCCAGCGCCTGGCCCTGGTAGGTCTCGCGGGCGAGGCGGGCGCAGTCGTGGACGTCGAGCCCCAGGTGGTGGCTGGTGCCGTGCACCATCCACCGGCGGTGCTGGCCGCCCTCCTGCGGGTCCAGCGAGGTCGCGGCGTCGACCGGCAGCAGGCCCCAGTCCGCGAGGCGCTCGGCGAGCACCTGCATGGCGGCCTGGTGGACCTCACGGATCGTCGCCCCCGGCCGGGTGGCGGCGAAGGCGGCGTCGGCCGCGTCGAGCACCGCGGTGTAGACGCGCCGCTGCGGCTCGCTGAACGCGCCGGACACCGGCAGGGTCCTCGTCACGTCGGCGGTGTACAGCGAGTCGGCCTCCACCCCGGCGTCGACGAGCACGAGGTCGTCGGCGCGGACCTCGCCGTCGTTGCGGATCCAGTGCAGCGTGCACGCGTGCTCGCCGGACGCGGCGATCACCTCGTAGCCCACGCCGTTGCCCTCCTCCCGGGCGCGCGCGGCGAAGACGCCCTCGATGACCCGCTCGCCGCGGGCGTGGGCGACGGCCCGGGGCAGCGACCGGGCGATGTCCTCGAAGCCGCGGACGGTCGCGGCGACGGCCTCGCGCAGCTGCTCGACCTCCCAGTCGTCCTTGACGCAGCGCTGCGCGGACACCGCGTCGGCGAGGTCGTCGTCGAGGCGGACCGCGGTCTCCAGGTCGACGTCGTGGGTGAGCCGCTCGGCGTCGAGCCGGTCGGTGACGGCCGGGTCACCGTCGCGGACGACGCGGACGACGACCTCGCCGAGGCCCTTGGCGACGGCGTCGGGCAGGTCGTCGAGGTGCCGCGCGTGGACCCCGGTCGCGGCCTCGACCTCCGCGAGCGAGGCGCGGCGGCCGACCCACAGCTCGCCGTAGCGCGCGTCGGCGTAGAACTCCTCGGTGTCGCGGCCCGCGCGGGGGCGGAAGAACAGGACCGCCTCGTGACCGCCGGACCCGCCCGGCACCGGCTCGAGGACGAGGACGCAGTCCGGCTCGGTGTCGCCGCCGAGGCCCGTGAGGTACGCGAAGGCCGTGTGGGGGCGGAAGCGGTGGTCGGTGTCGTTGCTGCGGACCTGCAGCCCGCCCGCCGGCACGACGAGCCGGTCGCCGGGGAAGCGCGCCGACAGCGCCTCGCGGCGCGCGACGGCCCGCCGGGCGCCCTCCCCGGTCTCAGGTCGCACGTCCGGACGCGGGCCCCAGCCCGACGCGACGAACTCCCGGAACGCCCGCGAGCTCGGGCGCTGGCTGCGCCCGCCGGAGGACGCGACGCCCTCGCTCGGCGTCCCCACCTCGCCGGCGCCGGCCTGGCCGGTCGGGTGCCCGCCGGCGGCGGGGGTGCCGCCGCTCACGCTGCTGCCGGTCGCCACGTCGCGCTCGTGCGTCATGCGCGCCATCGTGTCACGCCGTCGCGGCACCGCCCCCGGCCCGCAGGGCGGGGCGGACCGCACGCGCGAAGGCCCTCGTCACGGCCGCGGCGGCCCCCGCCTCCAGCGCCACCCGGGCGGCGACGTCGCCGGGGTCGCCGCCCGCCCCCGCCGTGGCGAGGGCGAGGACGACGTCCCCGTCGACGAGCGTGTGGCTCGGGTCGACCGCCCGCGCGAGCCCCGCGTGCGCCGCCGCCGCGAGCCGGGCGCAGGCGGCGACGTCGAGCGGGGCGTCCGTGACGACGACGACGAGGCTCGTGTTGCGCTGCTGCGGACCGGTCCGGTGCGGCGCCGGCACCACGCCGTCGACGGGGGAGCCGTCACCGGGTGCGGTCGGTCGGCCCGCTGCGTTCGCGGCGACGACGGCACCGACCGACCACGCCGTGCCCGCGACGGGGCCGCCGGTGGCGCCGAGGCCGCCGGCTGCGCCGCCGCGGTCCACGCGCGCGCCCGTGCCGGCGCCGACCTGGCCCTCCGGCACCCGGCCGGC
>NZ_JBBAYJ010000045.1 GCF_037153975.1 Aquipuribacter sp. SD81 | reverse complement strand
CCTCCGCCCGGTCCCGCGCGCCGGCGGGCTCGGGCACCCGGCGCCCCGCGCCGCGGGCGGCCGGGACGTCGAAGTCGAGCTCGGAGAGCAGGTCCGGCTCGATGCTCGGCGCGTCGGCGGCCGCGCTGCGCACGACGCCCAGCCGGGCCCGGGGCGAGCGGCCGGACGGGGCGGCCGGGCCGCCGGTGCCGGTGTCGCGCTCCTGCTCGTCCTGCTCCTCGGAGCGCTCGTCCTGCTCGTCGGACCGCTCCACCTGCTCGGAGCGCTCCTGCGCGTCGGCGGCAGCGCTCGCAGCCGCGGCGTGCTCCTCGGGCCCGTCGTGCGCCTCGCCCGCGGACCCCTCGTCGCTCCCCGTCCCCGCCGCCTCGACCGGCTCGACCGGCTCGACCGGCTCGACCGGCTCGGCCGACTCGCCCCTCGCGGGCGACGGGCGACGGCCGCGCTGCCGGGCGAGGGCGTCGAGGAGCTCGACGGTGCCGCCGCGGGGGCGCTCCGCCGAGGGCCGCTCGACGTCGAAGACGGTCTCGCGGACCGCGCTCAGCCGCCGGCGGCGCTCCGCGCCGGTGAGCCGCTCGGCGGCGGTGTCCTCGGGCTCGAGCGCCCGGGTGGCCGTGTCGAACACCCACGTCGCCTCGCTCGCCGCACCGCCCTGCCGGGTCCTGGCCACCACGTGCCAGCGGCTGCCCTCGACCCGGCGGGAGTCCCACGTGACGTCGGTGGGGGCGTGGCCCTCCGTCCCGAGCACGTCGAGCACGACGCGCTCCAGGGTGAGGGACGGGTCCGCACGGTCGACGGAGGTCGTGCGGGCCACCTCGCTCACGTGGGCGCGCTCGGCGAGCACGGGACCCTCGAACCGGCGCACGTAGTCGACGTCGAGCCCCGTCTGCGCGGCCACGGCCTCCGCGTCGGCGCCGGCACGGATGCGCGCCTGCACCTCGCGCGGGCCGGGCCGGTCGTCGCGCATCCCGAAGAGGTGCGCGGGGGCCGGGGCGCGCGTACGGCGGACCGCCGAGCGGACGGGCTCGTCGACGGCGAGGCGGAACCGCCGGCCGTCCCCCGTCATGAGGACGAGGTCCCCGTCCTCGGCCACCTCGACAAGTCGCAGGGTGTCCATGCGTCGCCTCCGTCCCGGGCCCGCCCCTCGGTGCGGGGTGCAGTCGGCCCGTGCCAGCACTGTGCCACCGGCGCCCCCGCCGGTCCGGCAGGCCGGGCGCGTGTCGGGTGCCGGCGTGCCGCCCCCGGGGCCGCCGGGCGACAATCGCGGTCGTGGAGAACGCCGCACCCGCGCCCGACGACCTGCGCCCCTACGACGCCCTGCTGCTGCTGTCCTTCGGCGGGCCCGAAGGCCCCGACGACGTCATGCCGTTCCTGGAGAACGTCACCCGGGGCCGCGGCATCCCCCGCGAGCGCCTGGCCGACGTCGCGGAGCACTACCTGCACTTCGGCGGCCGGAGCCCGATCAACGACCAGAACCGCGCGCTGCTCGCGGCCCTGCGCGCGGAGCTGGACCGCCGGGGCCTCGACCTGCCGCTCGTGTGGGGCAACCGCAACTGGGACCCCTACCTCACCGACGCGCTGCGCGAGGCCCACGACGCCGGGGCGCGCCGCGTGCTCGCGGTCGTCACCTCGGCGTACTCCTCGTACTCCGGCTGCCGGCAGTACCGCGAGGACCTCGCGGCCTCGGTCGTCGCGCTCGCCGGGGAGGGCCGGACGGTCGCGGTCGACAAGGTCCGGCACTACTTCAACGCGCCCGGGTTCGTGGCCGCGAACACGGCCGCCGTCGTCGACGCGTACCGCGGCCTGCCCGCCGAGCACCGCGACGCGCGGCTCGTGTTCGTCACCCACTCGGTGCCGGACGCCATGGAGGACGCGTCCGGGCCGCACGGCGGGGCCTACAGCGGCCAGCACCGCGACGTCTGCGCGTCCGTGGCGACCGCCGCCGGGGACGAGCTCGGCCTCGACCTCGGCTGGGACCTCGTCTACTGCTCCCGCTCCGGCCCCCCGACGCAGCCCTGGCTCGAGCCGGACGTCAACGACCACCTGCGGGCGCTGCACGCCGCCGGCACCCGGGCGGTCGTCGTGTCGCCGGTCGGCTTCGTCTCCGACCACATGGAGGTGAGGTTCGACATCGACACCGAGGCGGCCGAGACCGCCGAGGAGCTCGGGCTCGTCATGGCGCGCGCCGCGACCGTCGGCACGGCGGAGCCCTTCGTCCGCGAGCTCGTCGACCTCGCGGTGGAGCGGGCCGCCGAGGCGCGCGGCGAGCAGCCCGCCCGGCCCGCGGTGGGGGAGTGGGGACCGAGCCACACCGTGTGCCCCGTCGGGTGCTGCCGCAACCTGCGGACCCCCGAGCGGCCCGCGGCCTGCGGCGAGGACTGGCAGCAGCCGGTCGCGGTCGCCTCCGGCGACACCGCCGGGGCGGTCTGAGGTGCCGGACGGCGCCGAGCCCGCTCCGGAGGAGCTGCGGGCCCTCGCCCGCGAGCTCGCCCGGCGGACGGGGCACCTGCTCACCGAGCACCGGCGCGCCGTCGCCGACGACGTGACGGTCGCGCGCACCAAGAGCAGCGGCACCGACGTCGTCACCGCGGCCGACGAGGCCGCGGAGCGGCTGCTGCGCGACCTGCTGGCCGAGCACCGACCGGACGACGGCGTGCTGGGGGAGGAGGAGGGCGTCACGGCGGGCACCTCGGGGCTCACGTGGGTGCTCGACCCGCTCGACGGCACCGTCAACTACCTGTACGGCCTGCCGGCGTACGCGGTGAGCGTCGCGGTGGCGCGCGGGGACGACCCGGCCTCGTGGACGGTCCTGGCCGGCGCGGTCCACGACGCGGCGCACGGCGGCACCTTCTCCGCGGCGCTCGGCGGCGGCGCCGACCTCGACGGGCAGCCGCTGCGGGTGTCCGGCTGCACCCGGCTGGAGCAGTGCCTGCTGTCGACCGGCTTCTCCTACCGCTCCGAGGTGCGCGCGGAGCAGGGCGCGCTGCTCGCGCACCTGCTGCCGCGGGTGCGTGACGTGCGCCGCGGCGGCTCGGCCGCGCTCGACCTGTGCGCCGTGGCGGCCGGCCGGCTCGACGCCCACATGGAGCGCGGTCTCAACCCGTGGGACCACGCCGCCGCCGGCCTCGTCGTGACGGAGGCGGGCGGGCTCGTGCACGGCCCCGACGGCGGTCCGGCGTCGGACGCCCTGGTCGTGGCGGGTTCCCCCGGCGTCGTGCCGGCCCTCGAGCGGCTCCTGGCGGAGGCCGCCGCGGCGACCGGGGCCCGCGCCGCCGGGTCCGTCGGTGCCTGAGGTGGCCCCGTCGACCGTCCCGGCGTGGTGCCGCGCAGGCGGGTAGGGCACAATCCGCGCCGCGAGGACGTCGCGGGGCATGAACCGGTGGCCCGTGGCGTTCGCGTGACAGCACGACCGGACCGCCGGGTCCGGCCACCCCCCAGACGTGGAGTGTGACGACGCCAGTGGCGACCGACTACGACGCACCGCGCAAGACCGACGACGACAACGAGGACTCCATCGAGGAGCTCAAGGCGCGGCGCGGTGACGCGAAGACCGGACAGGTCGACGAGGACGAGGCCGAGGCGGCCGAGGGCTTCGAGCTGCCCGGGGCCGACCTGTCCAACGAGGACATGTCGGTGCAGGTCCTCCCCCCGCAGCAGGACGAGTTCACGTGCGGCTCCTGCTTCCTCGTGCACCACCGCAGCCAGCTCGCAGGCGAGAAGGACGGCCTGCCGATCTGCTCCGAGTGCGCCTGACTCCGCGACCCGTCCCCGGGTCGCAGCGCGCCGCCCGACCGACGGCCCTCAGCCGTCGGCGGTCGGCGCCGTGAGCGCGGCGGACAGCCGCGCGGGCCTGCGGCTGCTCAGCAGCCAGTAGGGCACGGGGTCGCGCGGGTCGGTGACCTCGACCCGGACCCCGGTGGCCACCCACCCGCGGATGAGGCGGTGGGAGCGCGCGTCCAGCCCCGGACCGAGCGCGCGGCGCATGGCCGCGGCGTCCAGCGGCTCCGGCGCCCCGAGCGCCGCCAGCGGGATGCGCGCGTCGCCCGCCTGCAGCCACCACCCGGTGCCCGGCGCCGGCTCCACGACCCGGACGACCGGGCTCCACCACGCCAGCAGCGCCGCCACGCCGGCGAGCGCGAGCACCCCGGCGACGGCCGCGACCAGCAGGCTCGTCGCCGGGACGAAGACGACCCCGAGCGTGGCGGCCACGACGACCCCCGACAGCCACACCCACGCCGCGGGCCACAGCCGCTCGCGGAAGGCGACCCGGGGGCCGCCACGGGAGCCGTGCCCGCGGGCCGCCGCGGTGCCCGGGGCCTCGTCCACGGCACGAGCCTGCCACGCGGGCCCGGACCGGTGCCGTCCGCCCTCCGACTACGCTCGCCGGGTGCCCGACGCCCGTGACGCCGACGAGGTCGTCGCCCTCGTGCGCCTGGACGGGGTGCCGCTGCCCGCGCGCGCCCGCCCGGGCGACGCGGGGCTCGACCTCGTCACCACCGAGGACGTCGAGCTCGCGCCGGGCCGCCGCGCCACCGTCGGCACAGGGGTGCGGCTCGCCCTGCCCGACGGCGCGGCCGCCTTCGTGCTGCCCCGCTCGGGGCTGGCCGCCCGTCACGGCGTGACCGTGCTCAACGCCCCCGGCACCGTCGACGCGGGGTACCGCGGCGAGGTGCGGGTGACCCTGCTCAACACCGACCTCGAGCGGCCCGTCCGGCTGGCGGCGGGGGAGCGCGTCGCGCAGCTCGTCGTGCTCGACCTGCCGCGCGTGCGGCTCGTCGAGGTCGAGCGCCTGCCCGGCTCCGACCGCGGCGAGGGCGGCTTCGGCTCGACCGGCCTGGGCCCGCTCGCCGGGCGCGACGTCCCGGAGCCCGTCCACGAGACCACCTCACGAGGAGCGCAGTGACCCCCTTCTGGAGCCGGTCCACCCGGCCCGACCCGAGCCTGCCCGACCCCTCCGGCACCCCGACGCCGGTGTCGCCGGAGACCGGCCCGTTCGACTCCGGCGACCCCGCCGCACCGACCACCGGGCTGCTCGACCTCGGCGCGCTGCGCCTGCCGGCGCGCCCGGAGCTCAAGGTGCGCCTCGACCTGGACAAGGCGACCCAGCGGGTCGCCGCCGTCACCGTGCAGGCCGAGGCCTCGACCGTGCAGGTGACCGTCTTCGCCGCCCCGCGCAGCGCCGGCGTGTGGGACGACGTGCGCGGGGAGATCGCCGCGGCCGTGCAGCAGGGCGGCGGGCGCGCCGAGGAGGTGACGGGCACCTTCGGCACCGAGCTCGTCGCCCGCCTGCCGACCCGCCTGCCCGACGGGCGCGACGTGCTGCAGGTGCAGCGCTTCTGCGGCGTCGACGGTCCCCGGTGGTTCGTGCGCGCCGTCTTCACCGGTCCGGACGTGCTGCAGCGCGCCGGCGCCACCCTGCCGGACGAGATCGCGACGAGGGCCCGTGGCGACCTGCTCGAGGAGGTCGTGCGCACCGCGGTCGTCGTGCGCGGCACCGAGCCGATGGCCCCGCGCGAGCCGCTGCCGCTGCGCCTGCCCGAAGGGGCGAGGCGCGCGCCGCGCCGTCCCGAGGCCCGGGCCGAGCCCGCCGCGGCCGCCGGGACCGCCGCCGGGACCGCCACCGGGCAGCCGCCCGAGGGGCCGGACGCGTCCGACGCGGGGCAGGACGGCGACCCGTCGGACGGCACGCCCGAGCAGTCGTAGCCTGGTGCCATGACCGAACGCGCGTGGCGCCGTGCCCTGGCGTCGCTCACCCGCAGCGACGACGAGGTCGCGGCCCGCCGGCAGGCCGAGACCACCGGCCGGCTCGGCGGCACCCCCGTCGTCGACCTGCCCGGCCGCTGCCGCGCGACGCTGTGCGGCACGCTCCGCTCGGTGCGGGTCGAGCCCGCGCCGACCTCGTGCCACCTCGAGGCGGAGCTGTTCGACGGCTCGGGCACCGTGCGGCTGCGCTGGATCGGGCGCAGCGCCATCGCGGGCGTCGAGCCCGGGCGCCAGGTCAAGGTGACGGGCACCGTGAGCCGCTGCGGCGACGGCAGCCGCGTCATCTACAACCCGTCGTACGAGCTCCTGCCCTCGTGAGCGACGCCGGGGCCGACCTGCCCACGACCGTCGAGGAGGTGGTGCGGACCGAGCTCCTCACCGCGCTCGGGGGCTGGCGCGGCACCGTGGAGGCCGCGGTCCCGATCCTCGCCTTCCTCGCCGTGTGGGGGCTCACCTCGCAGCTGAGGGAGTCCGTGGCGGCGGCCGTCGTCGCCACCGCGGTCTTCGTGCTCGTCCGCCTGCTGCAGCGTCAGACCCTCACCCACGTGCTGTCGGGGGTGTTCGGGGTCGTCATCGCCGCGCTGGTCGCGCTGCGCACCGGCGACGCCGGCGACTTCTTCCTGCCCGGGATCCTCTACAACGCGGGCCTCGCGGTCGTCTTCGTGCTGACGATGCTCGCCGGCTGGCCGGTCGTGGGGCTGCTGTTCGGCGCCGTGACGGGCGACGTGGGCGGCTGGCGCCGTCGGCCCGCCGTGCGGCGGCTGTTCCAGCGGCTCACCGCCGTCCTGCTCGCGAACTACGTCATCCGGGTCGTCGTGCAGCTGCCGCTGTACCTCGCCGGGCAGGTCGTCGCGCTCGGCGTGGCCAAGGTCGCGCTCGGCTGGCCGCTGCTCGGCGCGAGCGTCCTCGTCATCGGCGCCATGCTCGCCGCGGGCCGCACGCCCCTGACCGACGAGGAGCGCGAGGCGCTGCTGGAGCGCCGGGCCCAGCTCGCCCGGCGGGCCGCCGAGGCGGCCTGACCCGGCTGGGCCCTGTCGCCGCGGCTCAGCCCGCGGCGCTGTGGCGCCAGGTGGCGAGGAGGTCGGCGAGGTCCTCCTCCTGCTCCGGCGTGGTGAGGATCATGAGCTCGTCCCCGGCCTCGACCGTGTCGTCCGGCGAGGGCGCGAGCGGGCGGTGGTCGCGCACGATGCACGTGATGACGGTGTCCGCGGGCAGCTCGACCCGACGGAGCGGGGTCCCGGCGACCGGCGACGACGCCGGCACGGTGAACTCGAACAACGAGGCCGCGGACTGCTGCAGCTGGAACAGCCGCACCATCTCGCCGACCTCGACGGCCTCCTCGACGAGCGCCGTCATGAGGCGCGGCGTCGACACCGCGACGTCGACGCCCCAGCCGCCGTCGAACAGCCACTCGTTGCGGGGGTTGTTGACCCGCGCGACCACGCGCGAGACGCCGTACTCGGTCTTGGCCAGCAGGGACACGACGAGGTTGGCCTTGTCGTCGCCCGTGGCGGCCACCAGCACGTCGCACGTGTCGATGCGCGCCTCGTCGAGCGTCTGGATCTCGCAGGCGTCGGCGTAGAGGAACTCCGCCTGCTCGAGGGTGTCCTTCATGCGGTCGGCCTTGGACAGCCGGTCGATGAGCAGCACCTGGTGCCCGTGGGAGATGAGCTCGCGGGCGATCGAGCGCCCGACGCTGCCGGCCCCGGCGATGACGACGCGCATCAGGACCCCCCGGGCCCGGCGGCGACCGCGTCCGCCGCGGCACGCCGGCCCCGGCTCTCCACGGCGGCGAAGACGCGGTCGCCGTCCTGCAGCACCGTGTCGGCGCCCGGCACGTGCGGGTGGCCGAGGCGCAGCAGGTACGCCACGCGCGCCCGGGCCACCGTCTCCAGGTCCCGCAGCGGGCGTCCCAGCCAGTCGCGGTGCGGCGCCAGCTCCACGAGCGCCATCCGGCCGGACTCGTCCTGCCACAGCGGGGCGCTGTCGGTCGGCAGCATCTCGGCGATCATCTCGCGCGAGGTCCAGGGCACGGTGGCGACCGTGGCGATGCCGAGGCGGCGGTACACCTCGGCGCGGCCCGGGTCGTAGATGCGGGCGACCACCTTCTGCACCGCGTAGGTCTCGCGCGCGACCCGCGCCGCGATGATGTTGGAGTTGTCGCCGCTGCTCACGGCCGCGAACGCGTACGCCTCCTCGACCCCGGCGCGCAGCATGGTGTCGCGGTCGAAGCCGATCCCGGCGACGGTCCGCCCGGAGAACGACGGGCCGAGCCGGCGGAAGCTGTCGGCGTTCTGGTCGATGACCGCGACCGAGTGCCCCTGCTCCTCGACGTCGTGCGCCAAGCGGGCGCCCACGCGGCCGCAGCCCATCACCACGAAGTGCACGGGGGCCACGGTAGCGGGGCCTAGCATCGGCGCGTGGCCTCGCTCCTCGCCGTGCCCAAGCGGCTCCTGCTCGGACGGGCGAGACCCAGCAGCCGCGCCGACGACACGCTGCTCCCGAAGCGGCTGGCCCTGCCGGTGTTCGCCTCCGACCCCGTGTCCTCCGTCGCGTACGCGACCCAGGAGATCCTCGTCATCCTCGCCCTCGGCGGGACCGCGCTGCTCGTGCTCGCCCCCGAGGTGGCGCTCGCGGTGTGCGTCGTGGTGGCGATCGTCGTCATCTCCTACGGCCCGCTCGTGCGCACCTACCCCGGCGGGGGCGGGTCGTTCGCGGTGGCATCGCGCAACCTCGGCCCCGGCGCGGGACTGGTGGCGGCGGCCTCGCTGCTCGTCGACTACGTGCTCACCGTGGCGGTGTCCGTCGCGGCCGCCGTCGACAACCTCGTCTCGGCGCTGCCGATGCTCGGCGACGGTCGCATCCCGCTCGCCGTGGCCGGCGTGCTCCTCGTCATGACGGTCAACCTCCGCGGGCGCCGCGAGGCCGGCTGGTCGGCCATGGTCCCCGTCTACGGCTTCGTCCTCGTCGTCGCGGTGCTCGTCGTCGTCGGCCTCGTCCGCTGGGCCGCGGGCGACCCGCCGGTCGCCGCCAGCGCGGAGTGGGAGATCACCCGGGGGAGCGACCTCACCGCCGTCGCGATGGCGCTCGTCGTCGCGCGCGCCTTCGCCAGCGGCGGCGCCGCCCTCGCGGGCGTCGACGCCATCGCCAACGGCGTCCCCGCCTTCCGCTCGCCCAAGGGCCGCAACGCCGCGACGACCCTGCTGGCCGTCGGCGGCATGACGATCGCCCTCATCGCCGGGGTCGTCGCCCTCGCGGTGGTGAGCCGGGTCAAGGTCACGCGCGACCCGTGCGACCTCACCGGCGTGCCCGGCCCGTGCGAGGACTTCGACCAGCAGACCGTCCTCACCCAGCTCGCCAACGCGGTCTTCGGCGCCGGCAGCGCGGGCGCCGTCCTCGTGACCGTCGCGACCGTCGCGGTCCTCCTCACCGCGGCCAACAGCGCCTTCAACGGCTTCCCGCTGCTCGCGGCCACCCTCGCCGAGGCGGGCTACCTGCCGCGCCAGCTCGCCCGGCGCGGCGACCGGCTCGCCTACAGCAACGGCATCCTCGCCCTCGCCCTCGGCGCCCTCGCCGTCCTCCTCGTCGTCGAGGCGAGGGTCGGCACGCTGCTCGACCTGTACCTGCTCGGGCTGTTCACCTCCTTCACCCTCGCGCAGGCGGGCATGTGGCGGCACTGGCGCACCCGCCTGGCGCCCATGCGGCGGCGCGGCCGGCGGTGGGGGCCGCGCGCCGGGATGGCGCTGGCCGGCGTCGCGGTCGTCTGCACGACGACCGTGCTCGCGCTGCTCCTCGTGGCCAAGGTGCCGAACGGCGCCTGGGCGAGCCTGCTCGTCGTCGCGGCGCTCGGGGTCGGCATGCACCGCGTGCGCCGGCACTACGACCTCGTCGGCGAGGAGGTCGCCCTCGACGACGCCGAGGAGCCGGAGACCATGCCCGCCCGGGTGCACGCCGTCGTGCTCGTGTCCCGGCTGCACCGTCCCGTCACCCGCGCGCTCGCCTACGCCCGGGCGACCCGACCGTCGACGCTGGAGGCCGTGACGGTCGCGGTGGACCAGGACGCCGCCACGCAGCTCGCGACCGAGTGGGCGCGCCGGCGCGTGCCCGTGCCGCTGCGCGTGCTCGACTCGCCGTACCGGGAGGTGGCGAGGCCGCTCGTGGAGCACGTCAAGGAGCTGCGGGCGAAGGGGCCCCGGGACGCCGTCACGGTGTTCCTGCCGGAGTACGTCGTCGCGCACTGGTGGGAGGCGGTCCTGCACAACCGGTCCAACCTGTGGCTGCGGGCGAGGCTCGCCGCCACGCCCGGCGTCATGGTGGTGAGCGTGCCGTGGCAGCTGCGCTCGACGCTGGACGACGGCGACCTCGCGGGCCGCGCCGCGCAGGACCGCAGCCTCGTGCAGGAGGCGTCCCGCGCCGGCGCGGCCGACCGGGACATCGAGTCGCGACCGTGAGCGGCCCGCCGGCCGCCGGCCCGGACGCCGAGGACGCCGACCTGCTCGAGCTGACCGCGGGGCCGGTCGCGCACGGCGGCCACGTCGTCGCACGCGTCGACGACGACCCGGACGGGCGCGTCGTCTTCGTCCGCCACGCGCTGCCCGGCGAGCGGGTGCGGGTGCGGCTCACCGACGCGAGGCCGGACGCGCGCTTCTGGCGGGGCGACGCCGTGACGGTCCTCGAGGCCTCCCCGGACCGCGTGGACCCGCCGTGCCCGTACGCCGGGCCGGGCAGGTGCGGCGGCTGCGACTTCCAGCACGCGGCCCTGCCGGCGCAGCGCCGCCTCAAGGCCGACGTCGTCACCGAGCAGCTGCGGCGGCTCGGGCACGTCGAGCTCGCCGAGGTGCTCGGTGCGCCGCTGCAGGTCGAGGCGCTGCCGGAGCCGGGACGCGCGCCGGGGGAGGAGACGGGCCTCGGCTGGCGCACGCGCGTCCGCTACGGCGTCGACCCCTCCGGGCGGCTCGGCTTCCACGCCCACCGCGAGCACCGGGTCGTCGCGGTCGAGCACTGCCCGCTCACCACCGCCGGCGTCGACGCCACCGGCGTGACGCGCCTGCCGTGGCCCGGGGTGGCGGCGGTGCAGGTGGCCGAGGGCGACGACGGCGCGGTCGTCCAGGCCGACCCGCCGACGGCGCCTCGCGCCCGTCGCGGCGGGGGCAGCCGCCCCGGCGCGCCCGGACGGCGCGGGCGGGACGGCTCGCCGGGCC
>NZ_JBBAYJ010000044.1 GCF_037153975.1 Aquipuribacter sp. SD81 | reverse complement strand
CGCCGGGGCCGCGGTGCCGGTGCGCGGGTCGCCCCGCTCCTCGGCGGCGTCGGCGCAGCGCAGCGGCCGCGGCGACGCGCCGGCGCCGCGCAGCGGTCGCTGCGCGACGCTCACGCGTCCGGCTGCCCGACGGCCGGGACGACGGCCGGGAGCCCGTCGGCCGGGAGTCCGTCGGTCGGGATGACGACGCCCTCCCGCAGCAGCCGGCGCACGAGGTCGACCGCGTCCTCCGGGGGCAGCCCGGGCAGCGCGTACACCGCCACGTCCTCTCCCGTGAGCAGCCGCAGGAGCGCCTCGCGGGCGCGCGCCGGCACCCCGACCCGTCGGTCGGCGAGCACGAGCTCGACGCGCTCGCCGCCGTCCCGGAGCACGTGGGCCAGCCCGGGCCGGGTGCGGACGACGGTGTCGGGGCCGACGCCCCGGACCGCGGCGGCCTGCGCGAGCGGCGCCAGCGGCGCGGGCCGGTTGCCGGCGAGCGCGCCCGGGGTCAGCCGTTCGGCGACCGTCCCCGCCCGCACGTCGCCCAGCCCCTCGACGAGGGCGGCCACCGTGGCCTGCAGGTGGGGGGCGAGCGAGTCGGCGTCGGTGACGTCGACGCCGAGCGGGAGGGTCTCCCGCAGCGCCGGGTCGTCGAGGACGAGGCGGGCGAGCTGCTCGACGAGCGCGGCCCGGGTCCGGACGTGCACCCCGACGGTCAGGTGGGCCGACACCTCGCCGAGCGCGGTCGCGGCGTGCAGCCAGCCGCGGGGGAGGTACAGCGCGTCACCGGGCCGGAGGACGGCCTCGAGGTACGGCTCCTCGGCCGCGCGCGCGGCCACGGCGTCGCGGTGGTCGGTCCACGGGTCGTCGCGCAGCGGGTCGGTGACGACGGGGGCGTGCAGGCGCCAGCGCTTCTCGCCGGCCACCTGCAGCACGAAGACGTCGTGCACGTCGTAGTGCGAGGCGAACCCCTGGTTCTGCGGCGGGGTGACGTACGCGTTCACCTGGACGGGGTGGCCGAGGTCCGTCGCGAGCCCAGCGGCGAAGCGGGCGATGGGCGCGTGCGTGCGGTGCAGCGCCTGCAGCACGACGGTCGCGCCGTCGGCGAAGTGCTCGGCGACCCTGTCGTCGCGCACCTGGTCGGTGATGGTGGCGCCCACACCGCCGCCGCCGGTCCAGCGCCGCTCGGGCACGACCTGGCCGTCCTTGGCCAGGCGCAGGAACGGGGTGCGCAGGCCCTGCTGCGACAGCAGCGCGTCGGCGTCGTCCAGGTCGAGCAGGTCGGTGAAGTCCCGGGGCAGGTCCGCCGCGGTGCTGAGCGAGGGCACCCGCGCCCACACCCGCTCGGCGAACTCGGCCGTCGGGACGGCGGTGCAGCGGGCGAGAGCCGGACGGTCCTGGAGGACCGCCCGGCGCCCGCCGTCGGTGGTCGTGGTCAGCGGTCCGCGCCGCTGTCGAGCGGGCCGTGGGCGCCGCCGTCGGCCCCGCCGTCCGCGCCGCCGTCCGCGCCGCCGTCGTGCTCACCGGGGACGCCCCCGGCGCCGGAGTCGGCCGGGCCGTGGGCGCCGCCGTCGGCGCCGCCGTCCGCGCCGCCGTCGCCGGTGCTGGTCGTCATCTCGTCGTCGAGCGCCATGGTTCCTCCTGGATCAGCCGTGTGCGGTGCTGTGGCGGACCGGCACGAGCCGGCCCACGGCGAGCATGGACCGGCGCCGCCCGGCCCGCGAGACGAGGCGGGCGCGCCGGGGCGAGCGGTCCCGGTGGCGCGCTCAGACCGCGAGGTTCTCCACGCGGGGAAGCTCGCCGTCGACCCGGTCCGGCAGCAGCCGTCGCAGGGCCGTGTGCACGGACTCCGGCGTGAGGACGCCGAGGTAGCGGTCGCCGTCGAGCACCGGCAGCCAGCCGGCGTCGTGCTGCACGATCTCGCTGAAACCGGTCTTGAGGCTGTCGCGCACGTCGACGGTCTCGTCGAAGCGGCGGCGCACCTCACCGACCGTCGCCCCCCGCCGCAGGCCGTCCTGCGACACCCAGCCGCGCAGGTCGTCGCCGTCGAGCACGACGGCGTAGTCGAGGTCGGACGCCTCGAGCAGGCGGAGCACCTCGTCGGTGCTGTCGCCGACCTGCACGACGGGAGGGTGCACGAGGTCCTCGTCGCGGATCGGGGTGACGGCGAGGCGCCGCAGCCCGCGGTCCGCGCCGACGAAGTCCGCGACGAAGTCGGAGGCGGGTGCACCGAGCACGACCGCGGGCGCGTCGAACTGCTCGAGGTGCCCGCCGACGCTCAGCACCGCGACCCGGTCGGCGATCCGGACCGCCTCGTCGATGTCGTGCGTGACGAGCAGCACCGTGGTGCCCAGGCGCTGCTGGAGCCGCCGGAACTCGATCTGCAGCCGGTCGCGCACCAGCGGGTCGACGGCGCCGAACGGCTCGTCCATGAGCAGCACGGGCGGGTCGACCGCGAGCGCGCGTGCGACGCCGACCCGTTGCCGCTGCCCGCCGGACAGCTCGTGCGGGTAGCGGGGGCCGTGGCGCTCGGCGTCGAGGCCCACGAGGCCGAGCAGCTCGTCGACGCGCGTACGGGTCCGCTGCTTGTCCCAGCCGACCAGGCGCGGCACGGTCGACACGTTGTCGCGCACCGTGCGGTGGGGGAACAGCCCGCCGGACTGGATGACGTAGCCGATGCCGCGGCGCATGGTCGGCCCGTCGGCGTGGATGACGTCGGTGCCGTCGACCTCGATCGACCCGCCGCTCGGCTCGATGAGCCGGTTGACCATGCGGAGGATCGTCGACTTGCCGCAGCCGGACGGCCCGACGAGCGCGACGAGCTCCCCGCGCCGCACGTCGAGGTCGAGCGCCTCGACCGCGACCGTGCCGTCGGCGTACTCCTTGCGGACACCGCGGAGCCGGATCATGACGTCGGCCTGGTCGGGCGCCGGCGCGGCGTCGCCGGTAGCGTCGCGGAGGTGCCGGTCACCCTGGTCGCTCACCCGATGAGCGTCGCCGAGTCGTGCCTGCAGCGCAACGCGTGGATCTGCCCCGAGTACGTGCGGACCCGCCAGGACCTGCTGCTCGACGCGCTGGGCAACCACGTGTACGTGACGGTCGCCGCGGTGGCGCTCGGCTTCGTCGTCGCCATGCCGCTCGCCCTGCTCGCCCGCCGCTCGCGGCTGCTGGAGGGTCTCGTGGTCGGGGCGGCGACGATCCTCTACACGATCCCGTCGCTCGCCCTGTTCATCCTCCTGCTGGGGGTCACGGGGCTCAGCCAGACGACGGTGATCATCGGCCTCGCGATCTACAGCCTCGCGATCCTGCTGCGGAACATCCTCACCGGGCTGCAGGAGGTGCCGGCCGACGCGGTCGACGCCGCCGACGGGATGGGGCTGACCCCGCTGCGACGGCTGTGGTCGGTCGAGCTCCCGCTCGCCGTGCCGACGATCGTCGCGGGCATCCGCATCGCCACGGTGTCGACGGTCGCGCTCGCCACGGTCGGGTCGCTGATCGGCTACGGCGCGCTCGGCAACTTCATCTTCCAGGGCCTGTCGAGCAGCTTCCGCGCCGAGGTGCTCACCGCGACGGTCCTCGTCGTCGCGCTCGCCCTCGTGCTGGACGGCCTGCTGCTGCTCGCGCAGAAGCTGCTGACGCCGTGGAGCCGGGGGAGGGCGGCCGCATGAGCGACAGCGTCCTCGGCCGGACGGTCGCGTGGTTCCTCGACCCCGCCAACTACGGCGGTCCGGGCGGTATCGACACCCGCGTGTGGGAGCACGTGTGGGTCTCGCTCGTGTCCGTGCTCGTCGCCACGGCCGTCGCGCTGCCGGTCGCGCTGTGGCTCGGCCACATCGGCCGGGGCGGTGCCTTCGCCACGGCGCTGGCCAACCTGGGGCGCGCGGTGCCGACGCTCGCGCTGCTCGTCATCCTCGTGATCGGGCCCTTCAGCGTGGGACAGGCGACGCTCGTGTCCGTCATCGCGCTCACGGTGTTCGCGATCCCGCCCATCCTCACCAACACGTACGCGGGCATGCGCGCGGTCGACCCCGACCTCGTGGAGTCCGCGCGCGGCATGGGCCTCACGGGGCGGCAGGTGCTGTTCCGGGTCGAGCTGCCGCTCGCCGTCCCGCTGCTCGTCGCCGGGCTGCGCATCGCCACCGCCCAGGTGGTGGCGACGCTCGCCGTCGCCGCCTTCATCGCCGGGCCCGGGCTGGGCCGGCTCATCCGCAGCGGCCTGCAGAACCAGGACAGCGCGGAGGCGACGGGCGGGGCGGTCCTCGTCGCGCTGCTCGCGGTCCTCGCCGAGGTCGGCTTCCAGCTCCTCGGCCGCCGGCTGGCGCCGGCCCGCGACAGCCGCCAGGTCGGGGAGGCCGAGGTCGACGAGGCGGCGGAGACGCCCGAGCGTCAGCAGGTGCCGGTCGGCTGAGCGGACGGCCCCGCCGCATCGTCACCGATCCGTGACCGGCGCGGGGCGGAACCAGGGATGCAACCGTCGGGGGCCTGGGTTAGACATTCCTGGCCGCGCCTGTGCGGCTGCACTGCCGGCCACGCGGGGCCCGACCGGGACCCCGGGACACAGAAGGCGAGCCACCCCATGATCCGAACCACCCGTCGTGCCCTGCTGCCCGTCGCGGCCCTGGCCGCCCTCGCCCTGGCCGCGTGCGGCTCCGGCGACCCGCTCGCCGAGGGCGGCGACGCCGCCAGCCCGGGCGGCGCCGAGTCCAGCGCAGGCGGCGGTGACGCCGCAGGCGGCTCCGTCGTCGTCGGCGGCGCGAACTTCACCGAGATGAACATCATGGAGGCGATGTACGCCGCCCTGCTCGAGGACGCCGGCTACGAGGTCGAGATCGTCGCGAGCGACTCCCGCGAGATCTACGGCGACGCGCTCGTCAACGGCCAGATCGACGTGGTGCCGGAGTACGCGGCCACGATGGCGGAGTACCTCAACCGCGAGGTCAACGGCCCCGACGCGGAGGTCGTCGCGACGAACGACGCGCAGACCACGGTCGAGGCCATGCGGCCGCTGGCCGAGGAGCTGGGGCTCGTCGTGCTCGAGCCGGCGGCGGCCTCCAGCCAGAACGGCTACGCGATCCAGGAGTCCGTGGCGACGGAGAACGACATCACGACGCTGTCGGACTACGCCGCCTTCCAGCCGGAGATCGTCCTCGCCGCCACCGAGGAGTGCCCGACGCGGCCCTTCTGCGAGCCCGGGCTCGAGGAGACGTACGGCTTCGACGTCACCGAGGTCCTGCCGCTCGGCTTCGGCAGCCCGCAGGCGAAGGCCGCCGTCGTCGACGGCACGGCCGACATGGCGCTGGTCGGCACGACCGACGCCACCCTGGCGGCCGACGGCCTCGTGCTGCTCGAGGACGACCAGAGCCTGCAGCTGGCCGACAACCTCGTGCCGGTCGTGAACGCCGAGTCCGCCGAGGACCAGACGCTCGTCGACACGCTCAACTCCCTCGCCGACGTCCTGGAGACCGAGGACCTCGCCGAGCTCAACCGCCGGGTCGACGCCGACCGCGAGCTGCCCGACGACGTGGCCCGCAGCTTCCTGGAGGAGGAGGGCCTGCTCGGCGGCTGAGCCGCAGCCCCACCCGACCGGGCCCGGCACCGCGCACGCGGTGCCGGGCCCGCGGCGTGGCGCTCCCTCGTAGCGGCGTCACCGCTGCCTACGATCGGTGACCGTGTCCGGGCGGCATCGCGCGTCTCCGCGTCGACGGTGGTGGCAGCTCGCGCTGCCTCGGAGCCGTCGGCCCCGCCCGGGAGCCGGCCGGGGTCTCGACCGGTCCGGCTCCCCCGCGCTGGTCCTGCTCACGGCCGCCGGCGTGTGCGGTGTCCTCGTCGGCTCCACGCTCGACCCGGTGGCCGGGACCGCGCTCATGGCCGCCGCCACCCTGCTGCCCGCCGGGGTCCTCGGTCACGCGCTGGGCCGGGCCCGGGCCGCGCTCGTGCGGGAGATGGCCCGCCGGCGCCGGACCGCGGCGGACCTCGCCGTCGCCGACCTCCGGCTGCGGGCGCTGTCGGACCGGGCGCGCGACCTCGCCGACCGGGAGGCCGACGGCGCCGCGGAGCTCGAGGCCACGCGCCGCAGGCTGCGGCGGGTGGGCGTCGAGCTCGCGACGTCCCGCGCGGTCCTGACGGCGACGCGCGAGGAGCTCACGCGGTCCCGTGCGGAGCGCGCCGCTGCGGTCGCGGCGCTCGACGGGACCCGTGCCGCGCTCGCCGTGGCGGACGCCGAGGCCGCCGCCGCGCGCCGCGAGACCGAGGCCGTGCGCGAGCAGGCCGCCGCCGCACGCCGCGAGACCGAGGCCGTGCGCGAGCAGGCCGCCGCGGCGCTCGCGGGGCTCACCACGGCGGCGGAGCGGTCCGCCGACCCCGGCGAGACGACCGCACCCCCGGCGTCGCGCGGGCAGCGCAGCGGCGCCAGCGTCGACCTGCGGGTGTTCGACGCCTTCCTCGAGGCCGGCCTCGGTCCCGAGGACGCGGCGCTCGACGCCCCCGTCCGTCGCGGCCGGCACGCCGCCGACCCGGCGCTCGGGCCCGAACCGGCCACCGCAGTCGACGCCACCTCCCACTCCGCCGAGGGCCGCGTGCCGTCCCGTCCGCGACGGCCGGGCGAGGCCCGCGACCGCCGCGACGTCGCGTGAGGGCGCCCGTGACCCGCTGTCCGCCGCGGGGTCGCCGTCCACGGGGGAGTGCCCGGCTCGGGTGAGGGAGGATCGGGGGGTGCAGGAGCAGCCCCCACTCGACCAGCCGCCCGCCGTCCCCCCGGCCGCGCCCGACGCGGTGCCGCCACGCGTCCCGCCTACGGGTGACGTCCTGCCGGGCGGCGCGCCGGGCCGCGAGCCCTTCGACCCCGTCGGGGTCCGCTGGTCGCGTGTGAGCCCGCGGCTCGTGTGGGTGCGGCTGGCGGGCGCGGGGGTGTTCCTGCTCGTGACGGTCGTGGTCGCGGGCGTCCTCGCGCTGCTCGCGGGGGACCCGCTCGGCTGGCTCGTCGCCCTGCCGGTCGTCCCCGGCGTGGTCGTCGCGGTCGTGGCGCTGCTCGTCGTGCCCCGGCAGGTCCGCGCGTGGGGGTACGCCGAGCGCGAGGAGGACCTGCTGGTCCGGCACGGCCTCATGTTCCGCGCACTGACCGTCGTGCCGTACGGGCGCATGCAGTACGTCGACGTGAGCGCGGGCCCGGTCGACCGGGCGCTCGGGCTCGCGACCGTCCGCCTGCACACGGCGAGCGCGTCGACCGACGCCACCATCCCCGGGCTGACGGCGGAGGCCGCCGCGCGCCTGCGCGACCGTCTCACGCAGGCCGGCCAGGCCCAGCTGGCGGGCCTGTGAGCGGACCGACGGCCCCGGGCCGGCCGGGCGAGCCGAACCGGCCGGACGAGCCGGGCCGGCCGGACCAGCCGGGCCGGCCGGTGCTCCGCCAGACCGACTGGCGGCGCCTGCACCCCGTCACCCCGCTGGTCAAGGGCTGGGTGGCGCTGGTCGCCGGTCTCGCGATCGTGGTGAACAACCTCTTCGAGGGGTTCGGGCCCAGCGACGTGACCGACCGCTTCGGTCGCGCCGGCGGCCTCGGCCTCCAGGTCGGCGGCGTCCTCGCCGTCGCCGTGCTCGTCGTCATCGGCAACGTCGTCGCGTGGAGCGTCGCGCGGTACAAGGTGGACGGCGAGGCCGTCCACCTCCACACGGGCGTGCTGAGCCGCAACCAGCGCCAGGCCCGTCTGGACCGGCTGCAGGCCGTCGACGTCGTGCAGCCCCTCATCGGCCGGCTCTTCGGGCTCGCCGAGGTGCGCATCGAGGTCGCGGGCGGCGCGGACTCCCAGGTGCGGCTGCAGTACCTCAAGGAGGCCGAGGCCCAGCGGCTGCGCAACGCCCTCCTCGCCGCGGCCGCGGGGGTGGACTACGAGACCGACGAGGCCCCCGAGGCGCCGGAGACCGACGTCGTCCAGGTGCCCGTCGGCAGGCTCGTCGCCGGCACGGCGCTGACGGGCACGAGCATCGTCCTCATCGTCGTCGCCGTCCTCGCGCTCGTCGGCGTGGTCGTCGCCCTCGTGCTGCCGCAGGTGCCGCTCACGGCCGTCGTCGCGCCGTTCGCCGCCATCGGTCCGGGGGCGCTGATCTTCCTCGTGTTCTCCACGGCCAACCAGTTCGCCAGGTCCTTCGGCTTCCGGGTCGCGGTGTCGCCCGACGGGCTGCGCGTGCGCGCCGGCCTCACCGAGACCCGGGCCGCCACCGTGCCGCCCGGGCGCGTGCAGGCGGTGCAGGTGAGCCAGTCGTGGCTGTGGCGCTCCTTCGACTGGTGGCACGTCAAGGTCAACATCGCCGGGTACGCGCAGTCCGCGGAGACCGCGTCCTCCAGCGCGGTCCTGCTGCCCGTCGGCACCCGCGACGACGTGCGGGCCCTGCTCGGCCTCGTCACGCCGGGCGCCGACACGAGCGGCTGGTCGGCCGTGGTCCGCGGCCTCGAGGGCTCCGGCCCGGACGGCGGCTTCACCACCGTGCCGCGTCGCGCGCGCTGGCTCGACCTGCTCGCGTGGCGCCGGATCGGCTACGCCGTCACCGACCAGGTCTTCCTCGCCCGGTCGGGCCTGCTCAACCGCGTGCTCGTCGTCGTGCCGCACGCCCGCACCCAGAGCCTCGGCCTCACCCAGGGCCCGCTGCAGCGCCGGTTCGGCGTCGCGACGCTCGCCCTGCACTCGACCCCGGGACCCGTCACGCCCCTCGTGCCGCACCTGGCGCCGGAGGAGGCGCAGCGGGCGCTGTGGGAGCAGGTCGAGCGCTCCCGCGCCGCCCGCGCGCTGGCCGGCCCCGAGCGCTGGATGCGCGGTCGCGGCTCAGCAGCGGGGGTTGGTCTCGCCCCGCACGACGAGCCCGTCCTCGTAGACGAGCGTGACGGCGGTGCCGTCGAGCCCGGGCGCGGCGAGGAACTGCGCGAGGTCGACCGGCGAGGAGCTGATGGCCGGCTGCCCTGAGCCGTCCCGCTCGCACGTCGTGAGGAAGAAGCGCGCCTCGGGGCTCACGCCCACCTCGTAGAAGCGCACCGTCTGGTTGCTGAAGCGGTCGCCCTCGTCGACGTAGACGTCCGTCCCCTCGCTCGCGAGGACGGCGTCGTCCAGCCCCGCGACCGTCAGGCGGTCGATCGACAGCACGGTGCCTCCGCCCGCGCTCGAGGTGCCCTCGACCAGGGCGACGTCGTAGCCGCGCTCCAGGCGCGGCAGCGCGGCGAGGTCGACCGACGGCTCCGGGGAGGCCTCCGCCGACGGTGCCGCGCTCGCCGACGGTGCGGCAGCGGCCGCCGACCCCGTCGACCCCACCGACGAGGCCGGCGACGCCGGCGACGGGGCCGCGGTGACCGTGACGGTCACCGGCGTCACGTCGGGGGCCGCGTCGCCGCACCCGGCGACGGCGAGCCCGGCAGGGACGGCGAGGACGAGGAGCAGCGCGAGCGGGGGGCGGGCGGGGTGTCGCGCGGCGGGGTCGGGGGTCGCACGCATGCGGGCATGCTGGCACGGCGCCGTAGGGTGCTGGCCCGTGGTGCGCGAGGCGGGACGGCTGGGCGTCGGCGTGGTCGGGGCCGGTCGCGTCGGGGCGGTGCTCGGCTCGGCCCTGCGCGCCACCGGGCACGCCGTGGTCGGTGCGTCCGGGGTGAGCGACGCCAGCCGGGAGCGCATCGAGCAGCTGCTGCCCGGCGTCCCGCGCCTGGACGTCGCAGAGGTGGTGCGACGGGCCGAGCTCGTGCTGCTCGCGGTGCCCGACGACGCGCTCGCGGACCTCGTCGCCGGGCTCGCCGCCACCGGCGCGTGGCAGGTCGGCCAGCTGGTCGTCCACACCGCGGGCCGCTTCGGCACCGCCGTCCTCGCCCCGGCCACGGCGGCCGGTGCGATCGGGCTGGCGGTCCACCCGGCGATGACGTTCACCGGCACGAGCCTCGACCTGTCCCGGCTGCCCGGCTGCAGCATGGCCGTCACCGCGCCCGCGGCCGTCCTGCCGGTCGCGCAGGCCCTCGTCATCGAGATGGGCGCGGAACCGGTCGTCGTGCCCGAGGCCGTCCGTCCGGCCTACCACGCGGCGCTCGCCCACGCGGCGAACCACCTCGTCACGGTCCTCGCGCAGGCACGCCAGGTGCTCCTCGACGCCGGGGTCGAGGCGCCGGCCGGCCTGCTCGGCCCGCTCGCGCAGGCGGCGCTCGACGGCGCGGTCCGCGGCGGCGACGAGGCGCTGACCGGACCGGTCCGCCGTGGTGACGCGGGCACGGTGGCCGAGCACGTCGCGGCGCTCGCCGCCGCGGACGCCGCCCGCCCCGGCGCCGAGCACGTCCTCCCGACGTACCGCGCGCTCGCCCGCGCCACCCTCGCGCGGGCGGTGGCGGGCGGCAGGCTCGCACCGGAGCCGGGCGAGGCCGTCGCGCGGGCGCTCGACGGGCCTGGGTAGCGTTCCGGGCGTGGTGAGCGCCGGCGGTCCCGTGGTGGTGCGCGACCGGGCCTCGCTGGCCGCGGTCCGCGACGGCCTGCCGGGCACCGTCGCCGTGGTCATGACGATGGGCGCGCTGCACGAGGGCCACCTCGCGCTCGTGCGCCGCGCGCGGCGCGAGGCCGACCACGTGCTCGTCACCGTGTTCGTCAACCCCCTGCAGTTCGGGGACGCCGGCGACCTCGCCGCCTACCCCCGCACCCTCGACGCCGACGTCGAGGCGTGTGCCCGCGAGGGCGTCGACGTCGTCTTCGCCCCGGACGCGCACGCCGTCTACCCGCACGGGGAGCCCTCGGTGCGCGTGGCCGCCGGGCCGCTCGGCGCCCGCTGGGAGGGAGCGAGCCGTCCCGGGCACTTCGACGGCGTCCTCACCGTCGTGACGGTCCTGCTGCACCTCGTCCGCCCGCACGTCGCCGTCTTCGGCCGCAAGGACCGCCAGCAGCTCGCCCTCGTGCGGCGCGCGGTCGGCGACCTCGCCCTCGACGTGCGCGTGGTCGCCGAGGACACGGTGCGCGAGCCGGACGGGCTCGCACTGTCCAGCCGCAACGTGCGCCTCGACGCCGCGGGACGCGCCGCGGCCGCCGCGCTGCCCGCCGCGGGCCGGGCCGCCCAGCAGGCCTCGGCCGCCGGCGCCGGC
>NZ_JBBAYJ010000043.1 GCF_037153975.1 Aquipuribacter sp. SD81 | reverse complement strand
TCGTGAGACAGCAGTCCGGGATCACCTGAGACATCCGTCCGGGATGTCCTGAGCCCACACACCGCCGTCCCGACCAGGTCGACCTGAGCGGGCCCCCCGGGGGCCCACGGTCACGGGTCGGCCGGGGCGGCAGCACCGCCGGCAGCGCCAGCAGGGGAGGCCACCACGACCACCGCTGTCAGCGACCGGGTGCTCACGCTGCCGAACCTCATCAGCATGGGCCGGCTGGCCTGCGTGCCGCTGTTCGGCGTGCTCATCGTCGTGGGCCGGGACCTCGAGGCCCTCCTCGTGCTCGTGCTCGCGGGGCTCAGCGACTGGCTCGACGGCACCCTCGCGAGACGCTGGAACCAGGTGACGCGCCTCGGCCAGCTCCTCGACCCCGCGGCCGACCGCCTGTACGTGACCGCGGCGCTGCTCGGCCTGGGCTGGCGCGAGGTGCTGCCCTGGTGGCTCGTCCTCACCGTCGTCGTGCGCGAGGTGGTCCTCACCACCAACGTGCTCGTCCTCCGCCGGCACGGCTTCACGTCGCTGCCGGTGCACCTGGTGGGCAAGACCGCGACGTTCGTCCTCCTCCTCGCCCTGCCGCTGCTGCTGCTCGTCGGCACGAACGACTCGGTCGACACCTGGCTGCGACCCGTCGCCTGGGCCCTCGTGCTGTGGGGGGCGGGGCTCTACTGGTGGTCCGCGGTCGCCTACCTGCACCAGACGCACCTGCTCATCCACGGCCGGCTCGGGCCGGACGGGTCGCGCCCCGCCGCGGTCGGCCCGAAGGCCAGGGCGGTCCCCGTGGTCGGCGGGCCCCCTGCCGAGGGGGCCGCGCGTGCCTAGGACGACCTACTCCTCCTCGACGCTGCTGACCGAGATCATGCAGCGCCCGCTCGACCCGGGGTACGCCGTCGCCCACCGCCGCCGCGCCGAGCGCGAGCACGAGCGGGCCGCGGCGGGGCAGGACGGGCCGTCGGGTCCGGACGGTCCGGGCGGTGACGGCGACCCGGCCGGTGACGCAGAGGCTGTCGCCGGCGGCTCCGGCCCCGGCGGGTCCGCCGCCGGCCCGGCGCGGCACCGCCTGCGCCGGCTGCTGCGACGGCACGCCGTCGCCGTCACGGTGCTCGGGCTCGGTCTCGGCGTGCCGCTCGGTGTCGCGGTCGGCGCCGGCGTCGCCGAGCTGCGGGCCGCCCCGCTGGAGACCCGCGACCGCGCCGTCCTCGAGGCCGAGATCGACCGTCGCACCTCCGTCGCCGACTCCCTCGCCGCGAGCAACGAGGCGCTGCGCGAGGAGATCGAGCAGCAGCAGGCCGCCGTGCTCGCCGAGGGCTCGCAGAGCGTGCTCGAGGCCGCCGACCGGCTCGCCGTGCCGGTCGGCGCCGTCGCGGTGGAGGGCGACGGCGTCGTCGTCACCATGGACGACGCCGCCGACGTCGCCGTCGACGCGTCGGGCGAGGGCGGCTTCGGCGACGACGGGCGGGTCCGCGACGGCGACGTCCAGACGGTCGTCAACGCCCTGTGGTCGGCCGGGGCGGAGGCCGTCGCGGTCAACGGCCAGCGGCTGACGGCCCTCAGCACCATCCGCCACGCCGGGGACGCCATCGTCGTCGACCTGCGCCAGCTCGCACGGCCGTACGTCATCGAGGCGGTCGGGGACCAGGACGCGCTGCTCGACGAGCTCACGGGCGGGCGGGTCGCGGACTACACCCGCTTCCTCGGCACCAACTACGGCATCGGGGTGTCGCACGAGGCGCGCGACGACCTCCGCCTGCCGCCCGCGTCGCGGCTCACGCTGCGCCACGCCGGGGCGGTGGCGGCGGAGCGGCCGGAGGCCTCCGTGCAGGAGGATGGCCAGTCGTGATCGCGATCCTCGGGCTGCTCCTCGGCGTGCTCGTCGGCGTGCTGCTGGAGCCCAGCGTGCCGCCGTACCTGCAGCCGTACCTGCCGATCGCGATCGTCGCGGCCCTCGACGCGCTCTTCGGCGGCCTGCGGGCCGTCATCGAGGGGATCTTCGACGACCGGGTGTTCGTCACCTCGCTCGTGTTCAACGTCCTCGTCGCGGCCTTCGTCGTGTTCCTCGGCGACCAGCTCGGCGTCGGCGCCCAGCTGAGCACGGGGGTCGTCGTCGTCCTCGGCATCCGCATCTTCTCCAACGCCGCCGCCATCCGGCGGCACCTGCTGGGCTCGTGAGCGGCACCCGGGAGCCGGTGTGAGCAGCCCCTACCACCCCGACACCGTCGAGCGCCGCGCCGCCTGGCGCCGGCTGCGCTCCGGCGTGGGCCGCCGGCCCGGCCGGTTCCAGGTGCTCGCGGCCGTCCTGCTGTTCCTGCTCGGGCTAGGGGTCGTGACGCAGGCGCGCGAGACGTCGGAGGGCGGGCTGCAGACGCTGCGCGAGTCCGAGCTCGTCCGCCTGCTGGACGACGTGAGCGAGCGGCGCCAGCGCCTGGAGGAGGAGGCCGCCTTGCTGCGCGAGCAGCAGGAGGCGCTGCTGACCTCCAGCGACGCGGCCGCCGAGGCCGAGCGCGCCGCGCAGGAGCGCCTCGCGGTGTACTCCGTGCTCGCCGGCACGGCCGCGGCCGAGGGCCCCGGTGTCGTCATGGTCGTCACCGACCAGGGGGAGCGGACCGTCACCGGACCCTTCCTGCTCGACGCGGTGCAGGAGCTGCGCGACGCCGGAGCCGAGGCGATCCAGATCGGCGACGTCCGCGTCGTCGCGAGCACGTGGTTCGCCGACGGCGCCGACGGCTCCGTGCTCGTCGACGGCACGCCCGTCACGTCGCCGTTCACGGTGCGGGCGATCGGCGACCCCGACGTCATCGAGCCCGCCATGCGCATCCCCGGCGGTGTCGTCCCGACCCTCGAGCGCTTCGGCGACACCGTCGTCGTCACCGAGCAGGACACCGTCGTGGTCGACGCGTTGCGGGCCGTCCGGACGCCTGAGTACGCTCGCCCGGCCCCGCCGGAGGAGTGAGCCGGCGGGCCGGCCGAGCCAGGGAGCGGTGAGACGGTGGACGTGCCCGAGGGGCTTCGCTACACGGACGAGCACGAGTGGGTGTCCGTCACCGGTGACGACGGCGTCGTGCGGGTCGGCATCACCGACTACGCCCAGGACGCCCTCGGCGACATCGTCTTCGTCGAGCTGCCCGCCGAGGGCGTCGCGGTGACGGCGGGCGACCCGTGCGGCGAGGTGGAGTCCACGAAGTCCGTCAGCGAGCTGTTCGCGCCCGTGAGCGGGACGGTCACCGCGCGCAACGACGCGCTCGAGGCCGACCCCGCGCGCGTCAACGGCGACCCGTACGGCGACGGCTGGCTGTTCGAGGTGCGCCCCGACGACCCGGCCGCCGTCGAGGGCCTGCTTGACGCGGCCGCGTACCGCTCGCGCACCGACGGCTGAGCCGGTCCGTCGAGGGTCTGCACGTCCACCTGAGAGTGAGGGTGGGGACTACGCTGGTGCCAACGGAGGAGGAACGACGATGACGGACAGCCCGGACACCCCTCGCCAGCGCGGCACGGCCGCCATCCCGGTGGCCCCCGGGCAGGGCGTGGACACCACCATCACGTACGCGCAGGCGACCGACACCGACCCGTCGACCGGCCTCACGCGCGACGACCAGCGCGCCGTCGACGCGCTGCCGCAGGGCTCCGCCCTGCTCGTGGTGCAGCGGGGGCCGAACGCCGGCGCGCGCTTCCTCCTGGACTCCGAGCGGACCACCGCCGGGCGCGCCGCGGACAGCGACATCTTCCTCGACGACGTCACCGTGTCCCGCCGTCACGCCGAGTTCGGCCGGGTGGGCGAGGGCTACCGGGTCGTCGACGTCGGCAGCCTCAACGGCACGTACGTCAACCGCCAGCGCATCGAGTCCGCCGTGCTCAACGCCGGCGACGAGGTGCAGATCGGCAAGTACCGCCTCGTGTACCACCCGTCCCGGCAGCACCTGGTCCCGGCGGACGGCGAGGACGCCAGGGCGTGAGCAGCGTCGCCCTGGCGCGCGACCCGCAGGGCGGCCGCGACGCCGGGCTCACCATCGGCGAGGTGCTCGGGGTGCTCCGCGAGGAGTTCCCCGACGTCACCATCTCCAAGATCCGGTTCCTCGAGGAGCAGGGTCTCGTCGAGCCCGACCGGACCCCGTCCGGGTACCGCAAGTTCTCCGCCGCGCACGTCGAGCGGCTGCGCCGCGTGCTCGTGCTGCAGCGTGACCACTTCCTGCCGCTGCGGGTCATCCGCGAGCAGCTCGAGGCGGGCGCACCGGGACCGGCGGGTCCGGCCGCGCCGCTGGACGTCCCCCCGTTCGTCCGGCAGGTGCAGGACGTCGAGGACGAGCCGCTCGACCTCGCCGAGCTCGCCCGCCGCGCGGGCGCCGACGAGGCACTCGTCGAGGAGCTGCAGGCCCACGGCCTGGTCCGCAGCGGGCGCGACGGCGCCTTCGGTCCGGACGACCTCGAGGTGGCGCGGGCCGCGGTCGCCCTCGCGCACCACGGCGTCCAGCCGCGTCATCTGCGAGCCTTCCGCACCGCCGCCGACAAGGAGGTCGACCTCGTCCGGCAGGTGGTGGCGCCGCTGCGCCGCTCGACGCGACCGGGGTCGGCCGGCGAGGCCGCGGACACCGCCCGCGAGGTCGCGGCCGCGTGCCTGCGGCTGCACGCCGCGCTCGTCGCCGGCGCCCTCGACCGCGGCTGAGGTCCGGGCCCGGCCGCGCGGCACCGGGCGGGCGCCGGCGGGGCGGGGGTAGCGTGGGGCGCGTGCGCGAGCTGGACGTCGTAGGGATCCGGGTCGAGACACCCTCCAACAACCCGATCGTGCTCCTGCGTGAGCGCGAGGGGCACCGCTACCTGCCGGTGTGGATCGGCGCGGCCGAGGCCAGCGCCATCGCCCACGCCCAGCAGGGGGTGGTGCCGCCGCGGCCGCAGACGCACGACCTGCTGCTGGAGGTGGTGTCGGCGCTCGGCCGGAACCTCGAGGAGGTCCGCATCACCGAGTACCGCGACAACATCTTCTTCGCCGAGCTCGTCCTCGACTCGGGCCTCACCGTCGGGTCCCGCACCTCCGACGCCGTGGCGCTCGCCCTGCGCGCCGGCTGCCGCATCGTGAGCGCGGAGGCGGTGCTCGACGAGGTCGGCGTGCCCGTGCCCGAGGAGGACGAGGGCGAGGTCGAGGTCGAGCGCTTCCGCGAGTTCCTCGACAGCGTGAGCCCCGAGGACTTCGAGGAGGAGGGGTCCGGCCCCGAGGGGTCGGGGCCCGAGCAGTCTGGTCCGGAGGGGGGCGGCCGCCCCGGATGAGGACCCGGGTCCGCGACCGGGAGCCGCTCGGCGACACGCCGCCGAAACCCTCCAGTGGTGGTTGACCCTTGACGAGGCGGTCCCTACCGTCGGACACGACGAGGGGGACCGCGCACGACGTGCACGGACCACTCGTGCGAGAGGAGCCCCCGATGGCAGGACACGAGGCGGGAGACGCCGGCCGGACCGGCGGCGCGACGCCCGTGTCGGAGGTGGCCCGTACCCAGGGGATGCTCTTCGACGACGACCTCCCCACCCTCGACGAGGGGACGGGCTACCGCGGGCCGGTCGCGGCGCGCGCGGCGGGCATCACGTACCGCCAGCTCGACTACTGGGCCCGCACCGGTCTCGTCGAGCCCGGCGTCCGCGGGGCCAGCGGGTCAGGCAGCCAGCGCCTCTACGGGTTCCGCGACATCCTCGTGCTCAAGATCGTCAAGCGGCTGCTCGACACCGGCGTGTCCCTGCAGCAGATCCGGACCGCCACCAAGGTGCTGCGCAGCCGCGGCGTCGAGGACCTCGCCAACATCACCCTCATCTCGGACGGCGCGAGCGTGTACGAGTGCACGAGCGCCGACGAGGTCGTCGACCTCGTCCAGGGCGGCCAGGGCGTCTTCGGCATCGCGGTCGGCCGCGTGTGGCGCGAGGTCGAGGGCACGCTCGCCGAGCTCCCCGCCGAGCGGGACGGCGACGACGCCGCGCCCGTGCCGGGTGACGAGCTCGCCGTCCGCCGCGCCGCCCGGGCCGAGGCCGGCTGACGCGAGCCCATCCGGCGGCGGACGTCGGCGTTCGTGTCGACGGACGCGCAGCCGCTGCGTGGATCATGACGTCGGTCGCAGCAGACACGGTTCCGGGTGGACCCGCGACATCGATCATGTTGCGAGTCGCACGTCGCCCCCGAGTAGGGCTCAGCGCGTGCGGCGGGTGGTCCCGGCGCGCAGGACCCGGTCGAGGTGGGCGTCGAAGGCGGTGGCGAGCTCGGTGGCGCCGTGGCCGGGCCAGCGGTGCACCGGCGTCGTCGCGCCCTGCGACTGCTGGACGGCGGAGCGGTCGGGCAGCGGCGGGCGCAGCACGAGCGGGCCGAACAGGCCCGTCATCTCCTCCAGCCGGTAGCGGTGCTCCGGTGAGCGCTCGCGGAAGCGGTTGACGAGGATGCCGAGCGGCTGCAGGTGCGGGGCCTCGGCCCGACGCAACGACTCCACCGCCCGCAGCGCCCGGTCGGCGGCCGCCACGGAGAAGATCGCCGGCTCGCTGACGACGAGCGCCCGGTCGCTCGCGACGAGCCCGGTGCGCGTGAGCCCGCCGAGCGAGGGCGGGCAGTCGACGAGGACCAGGTCGTACCACGGCACCTTCGCCAGCGCGGTGGCGAGCGAGCGCATCGACCGCGGCCGGGTCGCGTAGTCGTGGTCGAGCGTCTGCTCCGAGCCGAGCATGACGTCGAGGACCCCGGGCTGGTCACCGGCCCAGCCCGACGGCGCGACGGCCTTGGCGATCTCGCCGCGGCGGGGGTTCGCGAGGACGTCGGCGACGGTCGACTCGCGCCGCGCGGCCACGTCGAGCCCGGTCGTCGCGTCGGCCTGGGGGTCGAGGTCGACGACGAGCGTCGGGACGCCGCGCGACAGCGCCGCGGAGGCGAGCCCGAGCGTGACGGTGGTCTTGCCGACGCCCCCCTTGAGACTGCCGACGCTCAGCACGATCACGGCCCGAACGCTACCCGGCTGTTAGCCTGGACCCGCTGCGCACACCCGGTGGGAGAGACCGTCGGGCCCGTCCTCGGACCGGCACCGGCGGCGCCGAAGGGGCAACCTCCCCGGAACCTCTCAGGCACCAGGACCACGGGGGACAGGCACGCAGGAGGGGCACGTGCCCCGACTGTCGGGGACGAGGCCGGCACCGGTCGGTCGCGTCGAGCCAGTCCGGAGCCGTCCCTCCCGAGGAGCCCGTGTGACCCGCAGCGACACGCCCCGCACCCCGTTCGTCGACCGCCACCTCGGCTTCGTGCCGGACCCGCAGGCGCTCGCGAGCGCGACGGGCTTCGACGACCTCGAGGCGCTCGTGGACGCGACCGTCCCGGCCGGCATCCGCCAGGACGGCCCGCTCGACCTGCCCGCGGCGCTCGACGAGGAGGACGCGCTCGCCGAGCTGCGTGGCGTCGCCGCCCGCAACCGGGTCGTCCAGCCGATGATCGGGCTCGGCTACCACGGCACCGTCACCCCGCCCGTGGTCCGGCGCAACGTGCTGCAGGACCCCGCCTGGTACACCGCGTACACGCCGTACCAGCCGGAGATCAGCCAGGGCCGGCTCGAGGCGCTCCTCACCTTCCAGACGGTGGTCACCGACCTCACCGGGCTCGACGTGGCGGGGGCGAGCCTGCTCGACGAGCCCACCGCGGCCGCCGAGGCGATGACGCTGCTGCGGCGGGCGACCAAGGCCGCCGACGACGCCGTGTTCCTCGTCGACACCGACGTGCTGCCGCAGACGCGCGCCGTCCTGCGGACGCGCGCCGAGCCGCTCGGCATCACCCTCGTCGACCTCGACCTGGGGGGCGCAGAGGACCCGTCCGGAACGGCCGTCGCCGCCGCGCTCGACGGCCGGGCCGGCTTCGGTGCCCTCCTGCAGTACCCGGGTGCCTCCGGGCAGGTCCGCGACCTGCGGGCCGTCGTCGAGGCGGTCAAGGACGCGGGCGGCCGCGTCGCCGTCGCGGCGGACCCGCTCGCGCTCACGCTGCTCGCCCCGCCGGGGGAGTGGGGCGCCGACGTGGCCGTCGGGTCGATGCAGCGCTTCGGCGTCCCGATGGGCTACGGCGGCCCGCACGCCGGGTACATGGCGGTGCGCGAGGGGCTGCAGCGGCTCATGCCGGGCCGGCTGGTCGGGGTGAGCAAGGACGCGTCCGGCAACCCTGCGCTGCGCCTGGCCCTGCAGACCCGCGAGCAGCACATCCGCCGCGAGAAGGCGACGAGCAACATCTGCACCGCGCAGGTCCTGCTCGCCGTCATGGCCGGCATGTACGCGGTGTGGCACGGGCCCGAGGGCCTGCGGCGCATCGCCGAGCACGCCCACCGGCAGGCGGCCCGCGTCGCGGCCGCCGCCGAGGCCGCGGGGGTGACGGTCGAGACGACCCGCTTCTTCGACACCGTGAGCCTCCGCGTCCCCGACGCCGACGCCGTCGTGGCCGCTGCCCTCGCCGGCGGGGTCAACCTCCGCCGGGTCGACGAGGTACGGGTCGGCGTCAGCGCCGACGAGACGACGCGCGACCAGCACGTGCTGGCGGTGTGCGACGCGCTCGGTGCGGGACGCCCCACCGACGACCCGGACACGGGGGTCGACGCCGCCCTCGCGCGCACCAGCGAGTACCTCACCAACCGCGTCTTCTCCCGCTACCGCTCCGAGACGGGTCTGCTGCGCTACCTGCGCCGGCTCGCGGACATGGACTTCGCGCTGGACCGCGGCATGATCCCGCTCGGCTCCTGCACGATGAAGCTCAACGCGACCACCGAGATGGAGTCCGTCACGTGGTCGGAGTTCGCCGACCTGCACCCCTTCGCGCCCGCCGACCAGGCCGCCGGCACCCGGCAGGTCGTCGCGGACCTCGAGCGCTGGCTCGCCGAGGTCACCGGCTACGACGCCGTGAGCATGCAGCCGAACTCCGGGGCGCAGGGGGAGCTCGCGGGCCTGCTCGCGATCCGCGGCTACCACCGTGGGAACGGTGACGCCGAGCGGGACGTCTGCCTGATCCCGTCGAGCGCGCACGGCACGAACGCCGCCAGCGCCGTCATGGCGGGCATGCGGGTCGTGGTCGTCGCGTGCGACGACGAGGGCAACATCGACGTCGACGACCTCCGGGCGAAGATCGACCAGCACGGGGAGCGGCTCGCCGCCCTCATGATCACCTACCCGTCGACCCACGGCGTCTTCGAGGAGGCCGTGCAGGAGATCTGCGCGGCCGTCCACGACGCGGGCGGGCAGGTGTACCTCGACGGCGCCAACCTCAACGCGCTCGTCGGGCTCGCCCGTCCCGGCCGGTTCGGCGCGGACGTCAGCCACCTCAACCTGCACAAGACGTTCTGCATCCCCCACGGCGGCGGCGGGCCGGGGGTCGGGCCGATCGGCGTGCGGCAGCACCTCGCGCCGTTCCTGCCGGGCCACCCGCTGGAGCCGACGCTCGCGGACAACCCCGTCGGCCCCGTGTCGGGCGCGCCGTTCGGCTCCGCGGGCATCCTCACCATCCCGTGGACGTACGTGCGCATGATGGGCGCCGACGGTCTGCGGCAGGCGACGGTCCGTGCCATCGCGGCCGCCAACTACGTCGCCCGCCGGCTCGACGGGTCGTGGGACGTGCTCTACACCGGCCGCAACGGCACGGTCGCGCACGAGTGCATCCTCGACGTGCGACCCCTCGCCAAGGCGGCGGGCATCACGGTCGACGACGTCGCGAAGCGGCTCATCGACCACGGCTTCCACGCCCCGACCATGAGCTGGCCGGTGACCGGCACGCTGATGGTCGAGCCGACGGAGAGCGAGGACGTCGCCGAGCTCGACCGGTTCTGCGACGCGATGCTCGAGATCCGCGCCGAGGTCGACCGGGTCGTCGCGGGGGAGTGGGCCGTCGCCGACTCGCCGCTGCGTCGGGCGCCGCACACCGCCGAGGACCTGGTCGGGGAGTGGGACCGGCCGTACGACCGCCGTCTCGGCGTCTACCCGAACGGCAACGTGCGCGGCAAGTACTGGCCGCCCGTCGGGCGCATCGACGGTGCCTTCGGCGACCGCAACCTCGTGTGCGCGTGCCCTCCTGTGAGCGCCTTCGGTGACGCGGCGGACGACGCGGGCGGCGACGGCAGCGACGTCGACCTCGCCGAGGCGGGTGCCGGCTCCGGGGCCCGGCCGGCGCTCGCGCGCTAGCGTCGCGGCATGGCCACACCTCCGCCGTACCCGCCGCCGGGACCGTCCGACCCGTACGCCCCGCCCGGCGCCTACGGGCCGCCCGCGCCCTACGGGCAGGCGGGTCAGTACGGGCAGGCGGGTCAGTACGCGCAGGCCCAGCCGTACGGCCCGCCGCCCGGGTACGGGACGGGTGGGCCGTACGGTCCCCCGCACCGTCCGGAGCAGCCGCCGCTCGACGGCGTCTCCGTCGCCGGTCTGGTCTGCGCCTTCCTCCTCGCGCCGCTCGGGCTCGTCCTCAGCGTGGTGGGGCTGTTCCGCACCGCGGGCGGGCGTCGCCGCGGTCGCGGTCTCGCCGTTGCGGGTGTCGTGGTGTCGCTCGTCGTGACGCTGCTTCTCGGCGTCCTCACCGTGCTCGTGCTCCGCGCCGGCCAGGCGTTCGTGGAGCAGGTCGGCAGCGCGCCGATCGTCGACGGCGGGTTCCCCGCGCCGCCGGTCGACCCTGCCGCGGTGCAGCCCCTCGGCACATCGCAGACGGCAGGGCCGTTCACGGTGACGGTCCTCGACGTCGTCCTCGACGGCGAGGTGACGGAGGAGGGCACGCGCACGGTGCTGGCCACGGCGGACATCCGCAACGACGCCGATCAGCAGCAAGTGGTCCTCGGCACGGTCCTCGCCTCCTACGTCGGCTCCGACGGCCTGGACTACAGCGAGCTGACGTGCCCCGACGGCCTGTTCTCCGGCGGTCTGGAGTCGTTCGCGCCGCTGCCGCCGGGAGGGACGAGTCAGGTGGAGTGGTGCTTCGGGGTCCCCGCGGACGTCGTCGGCGACGGTGCCGTCGTCGTGCGCACCACAGACTCCGCGGCCCTCGGGAGCAGCGCGGCGTGGAGCGACGGGAGCGGACGGTGAGCCGCCCGGTCGCCCGCAGCACCCGCGTCGACCTCGACGGTCTGCTCGACTTCGCGCGCGAGCGGCACCATGTCGTCCTGGTGACCCGGCGCCGCGACGGCAGCCCCCAGCTGTCGCCCGTGAGCTGCGGCGTCGACCCTGACGGGCGCTTCGTCATCAGCACCTACCCGGAGCGGGCCAAGGTCCACAACGCCCGCCGCGACCCGACGGTCAGCCTGCTCGTGCTGTCCGACGACTGGGACGGGGAGTGGGTGCAGGTCGACGGCACGTGCGAGGTGCTCGACCTCCCCGACGCCCTCGACGACTTCGTCACGTACTTCCGCTCCTTCGGTCGGGAGCACCCCGACTGGGACGAGTACCGCCAGGCGATGCTCGACCAGGGCAAGTGCCTGTTGCGGGTCACGCCGACGCGGTGGGGGCCGGTCGCCACGGGAGGCTTTCCCGCACGGCTCGCCGGAGGCTGAGTGCGGCAGCTGGCGGAGGTGGGTGTGTGGAGGTCCTCCGCCTGCGCATCAGCGTGAAGACCGCCGCAGTCGAGCCACCAGCGCAAGACCCCGAGAGCGGCCCCGGCATGCACCCGGGAGCCGCTCGCATGTTGTGTGTCGACTCCCGCTGCCGCCGTCAGCGCTCCTGCCGGTGCCGGGCAGCACCAAGCTGTACTCGGCTCGGCCGGGTGCGGCTGGTGAGGGCGTGGCCGCGGGCACATCGTGGCCGCCACCTACGGTCGGTCGCACGTTGCGGCGCCACCGAGCCGCCGTGGTCGTCTCGCAGAGGAGACCTGGATGGCATGGCAGGCATCCCGCGGCGCCGAACCGGAGACAACAACGACTTCGACTCCCGCCGGTCCGACCCGAACGCCGATCTTCTCGGCGAGCAGTTCTTGGTCAGCGGGAGCGGTGGTCTCGCGCTCAGCTCCTACCGCTTGACTAGGGGCCTGTTCAGCCGGCGAGGTGGCGGCCACCACCGTCGGGGACAGCGCTCGGGGGCCAACCGTGGAGCGACGGCGACCGACTTCTACCCATGCGAACGACGCGTGCCGTCGAACTGACCTGTGGCTGGCCGGAGTCCGCTGCCCATGTCCCTTGTGTTCGAACACGTGTTCGAGTAGTGTGTCTGCATGGCGGCGTTGGTGGTGGAGGTCCCCCGTTGGGACCCGCTGCCGGTGCGCCTGGCCGCCGCCGGTGCCGCGTTGGACGGGATGGTGGAGCAGGTCGAGGCGGAGAGCCGTGCCGCTTCGGGTGCCGGTGGTCTTCCTGGTCTTCCTGGGCTGGCGGCTCGGTTGCGTGAGGTGGACCGGTTGATCACGCGCTGGCAGGCGGTGCGCCTGGCGTTGGTGCGGGCTGCGGACACCTCCGACGTCGCGTTGGGTTCGGGTGCGTCGGGGACGTCGGCGTGGTTGGCGGGCCGCTCGAAGACCAGCGGCGCCGCCGCGGCCGCCGACGTGGCGCTGGCGGGGGACCTCGCGACGTCCCTGCCGGTGACCCGGGAGGCGATGAGCGAGGGGGACGTGCCGCGGGAGTCCGCGGCGGTGATCGCGCGGGCGATGCGGGACCTGCCCGCGGGGTTGTCCGCGGACCGCCGTGCGGCGGTGGAACAACGGCTGGTCGCCCGGGCGCGGGAGGTGTCCCCGGCCGAGCTGCGGCGCCTGGCGGCGCGGGCGGTCGAGGCGGCGCGGCTGTCGGCGCGAGACGTCGCCGAGCACGAGGACACCGTCCAGCGCTCGGAGGAGGAACGCGCCCGGGCTCGGACACGGTTGTCGTGGCGGGACAACACCGACGGCACCACCGACCTGTGGGCCACCCTGCCCAGCGCCTCCG